>DATLHW010000072.1:0-5151 GCA_035539675.1 Burkholderiales bacterium
TTTTCGCAGTCGTCTTTCAATGTGCGCGGATAACGATCGAAGTCCCCGCCGGGTTCGAACTGTAAGCGGTTCACGAAAATGCTGACGACCACGCAGGCGCCACGCGATTTCGCCATGCGCGCCAGCGTGACGTGCCCCTCGTGCAGATTGCCCATTGTGGGGACGAAGGCTACATTAGTTTCTGAAGCCAATCGCTGCCGCAGTTCGGAAACGGAATGGATTACTTGCATATGGTTGTTACGAGCCCCGTTCTTAACTTTTTTGAAACGTATGCTCCGGCGCTGGAAACGTTTTCGCTTTGACTTCCCCAACGTAGTTTTCTATCGCCGTTTTAATCGAAGCGCCGCCGGCTAAAAAATTCTTCACGAAACGCGCTTTGCGTCCGGGATAGATATCCAGCATGTCATAGACCACTAGCACCTGCCCGGAGCATTCCACGCTCGCCCCAATGCCAATGGTGGGAATGGAAATCGCATGGGTTATCTCTTTCGCCAGCTTCGCCGGAATGGTTTCCAGGACAATCATCGCAGCGCCCGCTTGTTGCAAGAGCTTGGCGTCTTCCATCAGTTGCTTGCCGCCTTCCTCCGTCTTGCCTTGCACGCGATAGCCGCCCATTTGATGCACGGATTGCGGCGTTAATCCGATATGCCCGCAAACGGGGATGCCTCGATCGACGAGAAAGCGCACCGTCTCCAGCATGGTCCTGCCGCCTTCCAGTTTCACCATTTGAGCGCCGGCGGCCATCAGCTGGGCGGCGTTGGTAAAGGCTTGTTCGGGACTGGTTTGATAGCTGCCGAAGGGCATATCCGCCACGACCATGGCGCGTTTGGAGCCTCGCGACACGGCGCGGACGTGATATTCGATATCGGCCATGCTCACGGGCAACGTGCTGTCATGGCCTTGGACCACCATGCCGAGCGAATCGCCGACCAGCAGCATCTCGACGCCAGCGGCGTCGGAGATGGCGGCGAAACTCGCATCGTAAGCCGTGAGCATTGCGATCTTCTCGCCCTGCTCGCGCATTTTTTGAAAATGGGTGAGGGTGTAGCGGGTTATTTGGATTTCGGATGACATATCGATTAATCCGTGCGGTTGGTACGAGTCATAGTAGCTCGGAATGGGCAATGGTCATACTGCTCCAACAACCCTTGCTGGAACTATTTCTCTGTAGGAGCGAGCTTGCTCGCGATCAACCGTCGTTGAATCGCGAGCAAGCTCGCTCCTACAGGCAATGCCCACTACGCTACGCATTTCAACTCAAAATAGAATCAAGCAGCCCGATTCAAAAATTCCCTTGGTCCTCGCAACTGCCCAATATGCTCCAACAGCAATTCAAAGTCCTTCGGCTCATCCACAAAATTCAAATTCGTGCTGTTGACGATCAACAGCGGCGCTGAATCGTATTTGTAGAAGAACTGCGTGTAACTATCCGCCAGCTTGCGCAGGTAGTCCTCGCTGATCGAGCGCTCCATCTTGATGCCGCGACGCTGAATTCGATCGATCAACATGTCCACCGGCGCTTGCAGGTAAATCACCAGATCCGGCTGCGGCGCTTGAACTTTCAGGTGCTGATAGATTTGGGTGTAGAGCTGAAACTCCGCGTCGTCAAGGGTCAGCCGGGCGAACAGCGGATCTTTTTCCAGCAAGAAGTCGGATACGGTCAGGCGGCCAAATAGGTCGCGCTGCTTCAATTCCGTTACCTGATTTACGCGCTGAAATAAAAAGAACAGCTGCGTCGACAAGGCATGTCGTTGCGGGTCGCGATAGAAGTTCGGCAGGAAAGGATTGGATTCCGGGTCTTCGAACATCGTGCCGGCGGAGATTTGCGTGGCTAGACGTTTGGCGAGGCTGGTTTTGCCTACGCCGATGGGACCTTCAATGGCGATATAGCGATATTTGCTTGGGATCATTCGGTAGCCGTGAATATCTTAGGTTGAATTTACGTAAGAGGGGCGGAGTTCTACTAGTGGTTAGTCACGCTGATTTTTTTGTAGGAGCGAGCTCTGCTCGCGATTGCGTCCAGGCCCTCGGACGGAAAACTGACGCAACTCTACAGACGGGACATGGAGACATCGCTTCGCGAGCAAGCTCGCTCCTACATTTTCCTGAGCTGCTGTTGGTCTACGTTCGGCAACCAATTTTTCGCTAGCCCTAACCCGGGAATCACGCATTCTGGCGCAATTTCGGTCAACGGGAAAAGTACAAACGCACGCGTATGCATGCGGGGGTGGGGAATCGTAAGCCCTGTCTCGTGATGCTGAAGCTCCCCGTACAGCAGAAGATCAAGATCCAATGTGCGCGGCGCATTCAGCGTGCTGCGTTTGCGGCCGTGCTTGTGTTCAATCGCAAGTAGCGCATCGAGCAACTCGCGGGGAGAAAGCGAGGTTTCCAGCTTCGCCACTGCATTCACAAAATCCGGCTGTTCCGCGTATCCCACCGGCGCGCTGCCATAAAGCGATGATGAAGCAATCAATTGGCTATGGGGCAGAGCGGCAAGTTCGTCGAACCCCCGGCGCACTTGCTTTGCCGGTTCCTCCAGGTTACTCCCCAATGCGACAAAGGCGGCTGTGTTACCGGATGCCCCCACCTGTTTTGAGGCGCTCATTCCGCACTGTCATCGCTTACTGGTTCGACCGCTTCCTCCGGACCGCCAACTCGCCGGGTACGCCGCCGACGGCGCTTTTTCGGCGCAACGTCTTTTGTCGACACCAACAACTCTCGTCGTCTTTCTTCGTCTCCCGCCTCGAAATCGCGCCACCACTGGCCCAATTCCGCATCCACTTCGCCACTATCGGCGCGCAAGAGGAAAAAGTCGAACGCAGCGCGGAAACGTGGTTGCGTCAACAACCGGAAGGGCCGCTCGCCCGCGCGATGCATAAAGCGTGGCTGAAGAAACCAGATTTCCTTCATCGTGGCGTCGTACCGGCGCGTGATGGCGAGTTTGTCCTTTTGTCTCTCCAGTACGTGGTCCATCGCCTCAGCGAGTGCGGGAATCGTCTTGATCCCTGTCTGCTCCTTCCGTTGCGTGTAGGCCAGCACTTCATGCCAGAGCAACGTCGCGAACAGGAAGCCTGGGGAAACTGGCTTGTCCGCTTCGATGCGGTCGTCCGTATTTTGGAGCGCGAGCATGACGAATTTTTCGCCCAAAGGCTGTTCGAGAATGACGTCCAGCAGCGGCAACAGGCCATGATGCAGGCCGTCGTGGCGCAGTCGTTTGACGCTCTCCACGGCATGGCCGGACAGTAGCAATTTCAGCATCTCATCGAACAGCCGCGCTTTGGGCACATTGGCGAGCAGATCGGCGTGGGTCTTGATTGGCGCGCGCGTCGCCGGCTCAATTTCGAAACCCAGTTTAGCGGAGAATCGTACGGCCCTCAGCATCCGGACCGGATCTTCCCGATAACGGGCCACGGGATCGCCGATCATGCGAACGAGCTTGCTGCGGAGATCCGCGACGCCGTTTTGATAGTCCCAGATTTGTTCCTTGACGGGGTCGTAGAACAACGCATTGATGGTGAAGTCGCGGCGAAGAGCGTCTTCCTGCTGATTGCCGAAAACGTTGTCGCGCAAAATGCGGCCATGCGCGTCCGTTTCCCGGTCATCGTCCTCGGCGACCAGTTGATGGGCGCGATAGGTGGAGACTTCCACGGTTTCGCTGCCACTCATCACATGCACGATCTGGAAGCGGCGGCCAATGATGCGCGAGCGACGGAAATGGCGACGCACTTCGTCCGGCTTGGCGCTGGTCGCTATGTCAAAATCCTTGGGTATTCTGCCGAGCAAAAGATCGCGGACGGCGCCGCCTACGACGAAGGCGCTAAAGCCTGCCGCTTGCAGTTCTTCCACCACCTTGAGCGCGCATGGGCTCACATGCTCCCGTTTAATACCGTGCTTGGATTTGGGAATGATGATTGGCTTGCCAGCGGGCTTGCCGCGGGATTTTCCACTGGCTGAGGACGTGTCCTTGCCGAATATCTTTTTGATTAGCCGGCGAATCATTGATGTGATGGGCGTAGGAGAATGCGAGTGAGCGGCGAGAATATCACAATAGACTTCTTTCTAAACCTACTGCGCGACGCGAGGTTGAGGCTCCGGTGTTCAACGTACCCATTTGTACGCCTCCGCTCCTCGCATCAACCTCGCGCCGCTCGCTACGGTTTGGAAGGAAATCTAATAAGTTTCTCAAGGGTTCTTTAAGGAGATGATGGGCCATCCATGCTTTTCCGCATGGGCGCGTAATGTCGGGTCCGGGTCCACCGCCACGGGATGCGTGACCTTCGAAAGCAAGGGCAGATCGTTCAGCGAATCGCTGTAAAAATGGCTGGACTCGAAGCTTGCCAGCGTTAGTCCGCGCGATGCTAGCCAAGCGTTCAGCCGCGCTATTTTGCCTTCGCGGAAGCAGGGGGTTCCCGCAACTCCTCCAGTAAACTCCCCGTCCCGCGCTTCCGGATCGGTAGCGATTAAATGCATAACCCCGAACTCGTCGGCGATCGGTCTGGTCACGAAGCTGTTCGTTGCGGTAATGATTACCATAAGCTCATTTTGGTGGCTTGCCACCAGCTCTCTGGCGGCAGGGGAAATGATGGGCTGTATCTTCAGCCGCATGAAGTCCCGATGCCATTCATCCAGCTCCGCTCGCGAGTGGCGCGATAGCGGTTTCAGCTGAAAATCCAGGAAAGCATGAATATCGAGCACACCCGCTTTGTACTGATCGTAGAACTCCTGATTCTTGGCTTCGTAAACCTCGCGGTCGAGTACGCCTTTCTCGATGAGGAATTGCGCCCATTCGAAATCGCTGTCGCCGCTGAGAAGGGTGTTGTCTAGGTCGAATAGTGCGAGTTTCATAAATTACTCACTAATGGAGGACTTACGCAAAAACGCCCCAGCGGCGTTGCTTTTCCTTGCCGTATAAGTTCGTACTGTCTGCGTCGGCGCGCCTTGCTGGGACGCTTTTGTGTAAGTCATAGGGTTGCTTAATTGCCCTCGCTTGCAGGGCATTGGTGTCTACACAAGCCCGCTTGAGGCCCCTCTCCCTTGAGGGGAGAGGGGTTGGGGAGAGGGTGAGGGTTCAAATTGACACCGCGTTCACCCTCTCCCCGGCCCTCTCCCCTCAAGGGAGAGGGAGTATTCGTGAGTACGCGAACTTGTGTA
>DATLHW010000073.1:0-10715 GCA_035539675.1 Burkholderiales bacterium
AAGCATGCGCATTCGCAACGTAATCCCGAAAAAAGCTGGGGGCGTTATACGCTGGAGACGATCGAATTCGCCTTCTTCGTATTGAACCAACTCGCTGATCAGCGAAAAGGAAAGTACGTTCCCAATAACACACTGGTTATCGCCGCCAGCGTTTCCAACGGCGGTTACTCATCTTTGCTGGCCGCCGAACAGGATAAGAAGGGATTAATCGACGCTGTGGTTGTCGCCGAACCGAACGCTTCACTTTCATATAATCCAGGCTTTTCCATAAGGCAGGGCAATCGTCCATCTTTCACCGCCCACAGCAAACCACTGCTGGACTACATTACGCTTATCAATATTTACCAGCCTTGCGCTTCGACCACGATCGCCAACAGTTCGGCGCCATTCAATAGCGTGCCCATCGCTTTTGGTGCGTCGCGTTGCGATGCGCTGGCAAGCCTGGGTTTACTGAAAACCCAGACTGCGGCCGAGCGAGCCGCCGAGGCGCAGGATATCTTGAACGGATACGGCGTAATTCCCGATTCAAATCTGGTTCATCCGTCGCATTACACGTTCTCTGTCCCGCAAAGCATTGCGGTAACATATGCCAATGCGTACGGTCGGTTTAACGTGGACGATAACCTGTGCGGATATAGTTTCGGGGCAACAATCCCGGCCGCTAAAGAAGGAAATCCGGACGATTTTGGAAAGCCGATTCCGGCAGTCAATGTTGAAACGATCTTTACGACATCAAGCGGGATTCCGCCGACTGCCGGGATTAATCTGATTAATAATCTTTCGCCCGGTGGTCCCAAAGAAGACCGGCTTTCGTCGTCTGCGTCGACAGGTAAGCAGGATATGAATCTCGATGGCGCGCTTTGCATTCGTTCATTGGTTACCGGCATGGACTCCGTAAAAGGCGGTCCATTGACGGGGGAAAGGCTTGAGCAGCACCGTCGTATCCAACAGGGGATTCGTGAGACTCAAATGAGCGCGCATTTACATGGCTTGCCCGTCATAATTGTTACTGGCCGGGCCGATGCTGTCTTGGAACCGAACCATGCGTCGCGTGCTTATGTGGGGCTAAACCAGCTTGTGGAAGGTCAAAAGAGTGGAGTTCGTTACTATGAGATCACTAACGCACATCACTTGGACGCCTTCAATGCTTTCCCCGGCTTTGATACCCGATACATCCCTTTGCATCATTACTATTTGCATGCATTGAATATGATGTGGAGCCATTTAAAAAACGGTAGCTCGCTGGCGCCATCCCAGGTCGTGCGGACTCGTCCGCGTGGCGGGATCGATGGCAAGGCTCCGCCTATCGAGGGGGGCAACTTGCCGGCTATTCAAATGAGCCCCGCGCAGGACGCGAGGATTATCTTTAATCGCAATGTGCTTGATATTCCCGACTGAGGAACAATGGCCGCGCAAAATTCACCGATTATTGGCCTTGTCTTAACGGGAGGCGGCGCTCGCGCCGCCTATCAGGTCGGTGTGTTGCGTGCGATCGCCAAAATGCTGCCGCGGAAAGCGGCCAATCCTTTCCAGGTCATTTGCGGGACGTCGGCTGGCGCGATCAATGCTGTCGCGCTCGCTATCGACGCCAATAATTTTCCCTATGCGGTCCGGCGGCTGACCACGGTGTGGAAGAACTTTCGTACGAACCAAGTGTATCGGACGGATGTGGGCGCCGCTGTTCAATGCAGCTTTCGCCTGCTCAGCAGTCTCGTTATGGGAGGGCAGGGCAGAGACAACCCGGTATCGGTTCTAGACAATGCGCCGCTGCGTGAGTTGTTGCAGAGTTCTTTTGATTTCGGAGCGATACAGGGACACATCGACGCAGGTTGTCTGCATGCGATCAGCGTGACTGCATCGGGTTATACCTCCGGGCAGTCAGTTTGTTTTTTTCAGGGCAATCAATCTCTCGACAATTGGAAACTCGCACGACGCGCCGGAGCGCGGGTTGAAATCGGGTTGGATCATCTTCTTGCCTCAACCGCGATTCCATTCTTGTTCCCGCCGGTGCGCGTTAATCGCGAGTATTTTGGTGATGGCTCCATGCGGCAGATCGCACCGATAAGTTCCGCGATTCACTTAGGCGCCGCAAAGATTTTGGTGATTGCCGGCGGGCGAATCACCGACGAACAGCCAGAACGTATTCGAACGGACAGCCGTCCACCATCGCTCGCGCAAATCTCCGGCCATGTGCTGAATGGAATTTTTCTCGATAGCCTGGAAGTGGATTTGGAGCGCCTAACGCGAATTAACAATGCAATACGCGCAATGAAACAAGCGGGCGGTAATTTTAACGGCATGCCTTTGCGGCATATTGACTGCCTAGTGTTTTCTCCAAGTCAGGAAATCGAAAAAATCGCAGCGCACTACGCTAACGAATTGCCGCGCACAATTCATTTTTTGCTGCGGGGAATGGGCGCTCGCCGAATGAGCGGCAGCAACCTGATTAGCTATTTGCTGTTTGAACGCCTGTACTGCCGGGCGTTAATGAAATTGGGTTACCGTGACGCGATGGAGCGCAAGACGGAAATGCTCGAGTTTCTCGGAGTCAGCAAGTTAGGGGCGAATGATGTATCGACGAAGTCAGACGAGTTGTTAGGATTGACGTAACGCCCGACGGCTCGGCAGAGACATTTCATTCCGCGCGAGACGAGGAATGTATCTGGATTGTCTCTTTCAAACTTGAACTGGTTTTTAATTCCAGTTCCCCATCGCGGACAGCATCGGCTGTCGCTTGCGCAAGCCGCCGAAGGACTTCCTCGGCATGCGTGCGCTCTGTGCTACATAGCCCTGCCCATCCGTCACGACCACTCCGTTTTGCGATGTATAACGCTTGATCCGCGAGTTCAACGGCTTGCGCCCATGACAGAAGGCGCGGTTGTTTTTGCAGGAATGGAAAACAAGCAAATCCGATGGAGCATGTCTTTGGTAACAGTATTCCGTCGCCAATATCGAAGGGGCGGCTTCTAACCGCCGCGCAAACCCGCTCGGCCATTATCTCGGCGTCGGCGCGGTTTACTCCTCTCGCCACCACAAGGAACTCTTCTCCGCCCCATCGGACGAGGTAGTCCGAATCTCGGAAAACTTCTTGTAGCCGGCGTCGAATCTCAATGATCACCTTATCGCCAGCGGCGTGCCCATACTGGTCATTCACTTGTTTAAAGTGGTCCATGTCGACCAACAGGAATACTAAGTCGTTTCCAATCGGGGCTGAGGAATTGGGCTCGCGTAGCCAATTGTCATAGTGCCTTAACGTCATCGCGACATCGCTGTCCAAGTGTTGATTGAGAAAGCGACGATTCCAAAGGCCGGTTAAAGGGTCCTTAAGGCTAACCTCCTCAAGCGCCAGGTAGGCCTTTTTCAATTCTTCTGTTTTTCGTTGGCGATCGATAATTTCTTCGCGAAACTGCTCAATGGCTGCCTGCGTTCGATTCCCAAGTGGGGCTAGATTGTCGTGAAAGCAGAGGTATGCGTCCTTTCGTTTGCTGACCACTGCATCCAGATTTTCGACATATTTATCGAGTTTGATGGAAAACGCTTGCAAGGCTGGGTGTAGGCGTTCGTCAGCTTGCATTGCAAGATCGATTCCCGCTTTCGCCGAGCCAATAGTCGTTTGGGCCTTCTCAACCAATTGGTCATCTCCATTAAGTAAGTATCCTGATATCGAGCAATTCGCGGCTTGCGCATCGAGGACGATGTCGGTGGTCAGCGCGGCATTGGTGTGAATCAGTGAGTTTCCTTCTTGACTCAAGACAGAGAATGCGGGGAACAGTTTCTTTTGTACGGTCTCTTGATAAACGGAAAACGCATCGCGAACTTGGTGGGCGATCTCACTCCAGGCGAGAACGGACTCGCGCAGTTGCGCGATTATCTCGCGATCTTTGTCGTCAGTGGCTATTGATTCGGCTTGAACAAGATCGTCGTTTGCGCGTTTGATGCGTTCTTCAACCTGCACATAATATTTTTGGTCGACGCTTATGACGTAATCGCGAATCGCAGTACGCGCCGCGATGTAATTTTTAAGGGAGCAGCTGATGTTGTTTGTTAGTGCTGTAATTTTTTCAAGATCATCGATCGACATTCCCAGCGACGCTAACATATTGGCTCCTGATTGACGTTAAGAACCGCTGGATGATGATCTCTTGGCGGTGCGATCGCCGAGCCGATCAATGCATTCCTGCATTTGTTGCATCTGCGTATATATATTCCCCACTTCGTTTGGCGCCTTTTGACTTGCCCCCTTCAAGTCCGTCGTTGCGGAGGGATGACCTTGTGCATTTTGAGTTGCCGTATTTGGCTGTTCTATTGTTCCGGGGGAATTTGCTTGCCCTCGGGTTTCTTTCATGTTGGTTATATGGGGCATGTTTTTTACCTCTTATTGATGTTAGCCCTGGTTTGAAGGGGGGCTGCAGATACCGTTATGACAGCATATTGCCGTCCTCACGCCTATACAGATAAGCAGAAGATATGCCAGTGCGATGAGCGAATATAACTAACTAATTCAGCGATGGATTTGTTGGTGAAGTAGGGAGGACTCGTTGCGAGAATGCAAGAAACTTAAGTTCGTTACATTCAACTTTGACAGGTGCACGCCATTTTTATAAAGGCTGATTTTTCATGCTGCCGTTTATTCCGAGTTCACGGGAAATGGCTTTGAGGGAGCCGTTGAATGGATGTGGTGAACGGACCGAAACTGAAACGAGTGATGGATGTGTACGAGTAGTTTTGCGTAAGCCCTAAATACTCAGAATTCATACTGAATGGTCTCGCGTGCGGCTTCTTCAAATTCTTATGACGCACTTCGATTTTATTTGTGAAGGGAAATCCGGAGCGTGCTTGATGTGTCAGTGACGTAAGGAGAGTCGTGCGCGCGTAGTAACTTAATCAGAGGTTCCCTAATGCGCGCATACGCACATCTCTAATGGATACAAGTTAATTGTTTGAAAGACGGCGAATTGTATTCGACGATTGTTCACGTCGTTGTGGTGCGCAATGTGTTATCGATGAATAGTGGTTTATTGTGTGCGTGAGATAACGACAAACTCTGTTCATGAAAGTACGTTGTTGTGTGTTGGTATAGAAGAAATATATGAAAGTCAATCAGGGAAAACCTTAGATGAATCTTCTAAAAACCTGATGCCCTCCGCGTATCGTTGATCATCCTTAACTTCATCATCTCGCTTTGATTCTCCGAGTAAATTTTTTTCATTTTATGTTGATGTGATATGTGATCTCGTCATAAAAAAATTTCGCGATGCTTCGTCAATTTGTTCGGCAATGTGGCCTTTCACTCATCATCAAATAAATTACAATAGCCTTGCCTGACCAATCAGCCATCAGCAGATTATGTGAATGAGTGAGAGGGCTCATTTGCATTGATTAGTTCAAGTCTGGTGGTTCCTTCCTGTTTCTTACTAAGAGGTACGCCATGTTGAACACCATTGAGGTTGTGTCGCAACTTAAGAATATTCTTAATGAGCGTTTTGGAATTGAGCCGGCTACATTGAACGATGAGTCCAGGCTCGGAGACTTCGGCATTGACTCACTTCACCTCGTGGACGTCATGCTCGATATCGAAACTGCTCTAGGCATCAAACTGGAAAATCTCTCGCTACCCCCAAATCCTTCCTTGGCGGAAGTGACCGCCACCATCTCACAGAATATGGAAAAGACCGCCTAACGTAGTCGGCGCGTTTCTTGTCGATGCATCCTTTTTTTTCAACAAGAAAAAATTGCGAGATACCACATGCCAACAAACCGTGACGTTGTAATCACCGGAATAGGAGTCATCTCACCCATTGGGGTTTCTGTTGACGAGGTGACGTCTTCCCTGATCAGCGGGCGCTCTGGAATTTCTTTATGCGAAGGGCCTCCTTTGCACAAGACCTTTCCCGCCGGCGTGGTTCGTCAAAATTTTGCGGATCAATTCACCAAGCTGGAGTTGCCCTACCTGGATCGTTGTCAACAAATGGCGGTCATAGCGGCGCGACAAGCGATGACTGATGCGGGGTTGGATAGTTTGGCGGCGTATCAACAACGCGCAGGCGTCTTTTACGGGACGACTCGTGGCGCTCCAACCACCGAACTGGATGCGTATCAGCAGATTTTGCGTCATGACAAGCAGGCATTAAGGCCCTTCACCGTCATGTCCATTATGCATAACGCAGGCGCTGGACAAATCTCCATTCGTCACCAAGTGCTCGGTCCGGTGATGACGCATGGAAGCGCCTGCGCTTCGTCAGCTAACGCCATCGGCGATGCGGCGAGGGCTATACGCGATGGGTATTTGGACGTGGCTATCGCTGGTGGCGCGGAGGCTCCTCTATCCGCGTACATGTTTGCGCTTTTTGAGGGGACGCGCGCATTGGCCGCGACAGACCCGGAAGATGTTAGTCGCAGTTGCAAACCTTTTTCTAAAAATAGAACTGGACTTGTCCTAGGTGAAGGCGCCGCGTTTGTCATACTTGAATCAGCCGAAAACGCCAGGAAACGTGGCGCTGCTTGCTATGCCGCGCTAACCGGCTATGGCATTGCATCGGATGGTCATCATATTGGCCAACCTAGAGCAGAGGGTCAGGCTGCCGCTATTAGAGCCACACTTGCCGACGCTGGATTACAGCCGTCTGACATTCATTACTTTAATGCGCATGCAACTGCAACCCGGGGCGGCGACGAAGTCGAGGTGAGGGCTATTCGCGCAGCCTTTGGCGATGCGGCTGATTCCCTGCCGGTCAGTTCCACGAAGTCTATTCACGGACACCTGTTAGGCGGCGCCAGCGCATTGGAGCTCATCGTTACGATCCTTGGTATGACAGGGTCATTTTTCCCGGCTACGGCGAATGTGGATGAGGTGGATCCAGGATGCGCACTTAAAAATCTCGTTAGTAAACCGAAGTTGGGTCAACCAATCGAACGGGCTATGTCTTTTTCTTGTGGTTTTGGTGGTACCAATGTGGGGTTGGTTGTTTCGAAATACCGCGAAATGCCAGCGAAACGCCATGCTGTAACGGTGTAGTTGCCTAACTTAACATTACGGGGGAGAAGAGCCATGGGAGCTTTCGATTTTTGTTTACCGGTGTCTGGCGCATTTATTTCGGATCGCGTTGGAGCTGAACTTGATACGGAGCTATCCAACACCTTGTGGGTTACGATGAAGAAGAACGTCGCCGCAGGTTGTCAGAATTTTGCATTACCACTAGTGCGCGATATGCATGCCCTTACACAAGCTCTTAAAGAGAATGGAGGTCATTGGGAGCATGAGGGGCAGGTTACGCCGATTCATTATGCGGTCTTAAGATCCGAACATCCCGATTACTTCAGTCTCGGCGGAGATTTGAATTACTTCCGGCAGTGCATTCAACAGCGCGACCGCGAGGCTCTGTACCAATATTCGCGGTTATGTCTCGACGTTATTTACGACTGGGCGGCAAGTTCAAATGCGGGCACGACGACCATTGCGTTGGTGCAAGGTAGAGCATTAGGCGGTGGGTTCGAAGCGGCGCTCTCCGCTGACTTTCTTATTGCCGAGGAGCATAGTCAGTTTGGATTCCCGGAGATCATGTTCGGTCTTTTCCCGTGTAGCGGCGGCATGACTTTGCTGGCTCGCCGCATCGGTGTTCATGCAGCGGAGCGGATGATGACGAATGCGCGTATCTACACAGCCGTCGAATTGAAGGATATGGGCGTGATCGATGAAATCTGTCCACGCGGCGGCGGTTATCTCGCTGTCGAAAAATTCATCGCCAACCACGCCAAGCGTCGCGCAGCACGCATCATGCTTCAGCGCAGTCGCCATCGCGTGTCTCCTCTCGACTACTCTGAACTGTTGACCGTTGTGAACGAATGGGTGGAGCTTGCAATGAAACTGGGCGACGAGGAGTTGAGAGTGATGGAAATGTTGATCAAGATGCAAGGCGGCGGACAACGGAGTGAGCAGCGGAGTTTGCAGCAAGCGGCTTAGGGTCTGGCCGTGCGATCAGGAATGATATTGCGGATGGCTGAGAGGCTTTGATTTTTCGCCTCCGCAATATCCGTCTTCCAGCGATCACTGGTTTGTTTTAGCTCCCAACGATCAACACGCATCAACTTGCCCGCTAATGATGCCAATCGAGCGGCGCCAACACTGGCGGATACGCCTTTCAAAGCATGCGCTGTGTCATGTACTTGCTTGATATCGTCGGCGAGCAGCGCCTTTATCAAATTGTTGCAGTTTCGTTCAATGTCATCCGCCGCATCGCTTAAGACATGGCCCAAAAATTCGGGGCGATCGCTCATTGCGCGCAAGTCGTCGATCACGGAATGATCAAGATATTGTATGGAGACCGCCTTCAGCGGCGCCTGCGCTGGTTTTTGTTGGCTTGGTGACGCGACGCCGGAGTCCCGCTCGCAAACCTGGGCGATAGCCTGCCTCAAACCATCGGTCGATATTGGCTTGTGCAACACGCCGACGGCCCCCGATTCACGTAGAGTCTCCGCGGTTCCCTCGGTTACATCGGCTGTAAGAAAGTATGTGGGCGCCGGCTCCAGTTTTCCAAATCGATAGATTTGCAGCACCTTTGCGCCGTCGATGTCTCCCATGTTGTAGTCGAGAAAAATGACGTCATATTCACCAGAATTCAAATAGTCCAGCGCTTCTTCGCCGCTATAAGCGACGGTTACTTCATGCTTGTCCCGCTCTAGAAGCTCCTTAAGCAGCGTCACATTTGTGGCGTTATCGTCAGCGACCAGCACTCGCTTGCCATAGACCGCTTGTATGCTGGGTGTGGAGATGACCTCCAAGCGCGCCTTGCTTACCTTTGGTAGTTTGAGATCGAAATAGAACAGACTTCCCTTTCCAAGTTCGCTTTCCACGCGAATCTCCCCGCCCATTAAAGCTATGATTTCCCTTGAGATGGACATCCCAAGACCCGTGCCGCCGTATTGTCTGGTTGTTCCTGCCGACGCTTGGAAAAAAGGTTCGAATATTTGTTGGTGGAGCTCTGGCGCAATTCCAATCCCCGTATCTTGCACGCTAAAGCGAATTCGATAGGAATCGGCTTGCTCTTCCAAAAGTTTAGCGGTGACCTCAACCTTGCCTTTTTCTGTGAACTTCACGGCGTTGCCGGCAAGGTTTATCAGTACGCGGCTTAGATAATGGGAATCGCCTTGGATACGATCTTGAACCGCGTCATCAATGGTGGCTTCAAAGCGAATGCTCTTAGCCGCCGCGGTTGACGCCAGCGTAAGGCGAACACGCTCCATTACGTCATTGAGATCGAAGAGGGCCGATTCCAGTACGAGCGCTTTTGCTTCGTACTTCGCGGCGTCCAGTAGATCATTTATTTCACGCAGTAAATCCCTCGACAGGCTGGTAATCGTTTCGGCGCGTTTGGCGATCCGATCATCTTCTGTTTCCGCGGAAATCAACTGCGCCGCCGCGACGACTCCTGACAAAGGCGTGCGTAACTCATGGCTTACTTTTGCGAGCAGCTGTGATTTAGCCTTGCTCTCATGCTCTGCGTGGACGCGCGCCTCATGCAATTTTTTAAGTAGGCCAGAGGCATACAATGGCACCACAAACAAGATCATCAGGAAGGAGAGTCCTAATATCGGATGTTGTCTCCAAACTGGCGCGACCGCGATTACCACGGCCAGGCTGACCATCGACGATATCTGACAGATTCGCATTAGACGGGGGCCGATGCGAAACCCAAATCCCAAAATGGTGAATAGATAGAAGCAAATGTACAGCCCGGCCGCTTCGTCCATCATCGATATCCATCCGGATAGCATCATCGGATCGAGGATCGCGGTGCCTACCGCAAGCTGTTCGGCGGAGAATGGACGTAAGTGTTTGGCTAAAAAGAATGCGATGAAAGCATAGAGAACATGCGAGACGCCAACTGTCCATGCTGCAACAAGCCAACCGGGCCCGGACGGAATTCCCCAATACCACAGGGTGGCCGCCCATATCGCCATCATCGGAAGTCCCACCTTCAGGCGTACTGCCGCCTGGGCTCTTACGCTGGCTTCTACAGCGGCTCCAATGGGCGCTTGTTGTGTTGAGGTCATAATGGGATTGACCCTTCCCGTGTGAGTTTTGGCAGTGCTGCCGCAGCATTTTCATTCAACAGTCGTCAGTTTTAGGACTAGTCTGACAACGAAAAGGGCTTACTCGTTTATTCGTTTATATTTGGGACTTATGCAAAGCCGCTGGTGCAGTTTTGCGTAAGTCCCAATATTGTCGAAATTGAAATGCTTTCGATTTTACTAATTAACAGGGCCAAACATTCGCGGACCAAAAATGGGCATTCTGATAAACCTAACGTTTATAGCATAAAATCAGGCAGATGACTTCGGCGGGATTTAACGGTGGCCAGAATCGCTCTAATAAGGTAATCGTTTGTCTAAAATTTTGTTCAATAAAGAACCTACCTATTGCTTAAAAGCGGGTGGTGAAATGCTTCCTCCTGTCGTTGAGGCGGTTACTCTGATTTAACTTTGTCTGGACGCTATGACTCTTACGGAATTGCGTTACATCGTCGCGCTTTCACAAACGCGGCATTTCGGCCATGCGGCGGAGAAATGTTTCGTTACTCAGCCTACGCTTAGTCTCGCGGTCAAAAAACTAGAAGATGAACTAGGCGTTGAATTGTTCGAACGCAAAAAGAACGATGTCATTGTGACCGCGGCCGGCGAACGCATCGTTGAGCAGGCTAAGCGCGTGCTCGCCGAGG
>DATLHW010000074.1:0-6007 GCA_035539675.1 Burkholderiales bacterium
GAAGTGCAGGCATGGCCGACGGCTTTGGCTGACGTTGAACGTGAGTTGGCGCTGCCCCGCCATCGAGCAAGTTCCGACGCGTTGATTCTGCAGCAGACTTGGCTGCACGTGAGCGGAAGCGCTCGATCTTGATCAGGACTTGCGCAAAATCGCCTCAGCGGCGTTTCGCCTCCTTGCCGTACAAAAGCTCGTACGTCTGCGCGTCTTGCGGGGACGGTTTTGCGTAAGTCTTATTGATTCTTAATGATCGCTGTTGTCGCCCAATCGCGGTTCCTGGAATCAAGGCGAGGGCGATTGCCCTCGTTGGTCAAGTAGCCTGAAGAGTTACAGGCAAACAGCCGCCCACGCCGAATCACGGATTTACACAATTTGTGAATTCCGCGAATGACGATTCTAAAAACTATGCCTTGCTATTTGGTCGATAGCTAGGCGGTCTGACGATTAATGCAGCACCCAATATTGTTGTTCCCCGTGCTGGTCCTGAGGAATTGGGCATTTTTCTTGCGGTGAACTACGACGAACGCCAAATTGCCCAGAGGCGCGTTGAATGTATGAGGGCCGCGCCCGGCGGGTTGCATGTGTCGACGGCTCCGCGGTGGCGCGTTGATTTTTTCTCGCTTTGGCTCGACCGTTGCGCGCCAAAGTTTGCAGAAGACGATAGATTGGTACGACGACCGCCAATGCGACAAATGCGCCCACGATGCCGAAGGCGGCGGTGAGGCAGCAGAACAATACGAAGAGGACGCTTTCGATTTTTGCGTAAATATCGTTGGGAACGCTTTTGGTATGTGTTTTGTCGAACGTTTGAATCTTGCCCTTGAATAGTGGAGGGGGCACTAGTTTTCGCTTGCCTACTACTGGTGCGTAATGCTCGACGTAGGATCGATTGATGTCGGGAGACCAAAGGAAGTGTGGCCACCAACCGAAGTGAGATTTTCGGATGAGCAAGTAGCCGGAATTCGAGAACCATTTTCCGACAGCGAATACTAGACAGTTGGAACGGTTACCCAAACGAGGGGTGGCGCGCATGGCATCTCCTTGAGGTGAATATCTATCGGTTCCCCCTTGATGTAGTCCAGTTAATTTGTTTTTTTTGCGGCGCTTGTCGTTGATCGTATTTGTTTTCATATCTTGGTCGAGGCGAACTTCGGATGAGTGCGTCAGCTTGGCCATTTCTAGGCCTTCATATGAAGTCTGCTCTTGAGGCTGCGGTGGGAATACAAATCGGGATACCTCCACATCAACTTGACGGATAGGTTTCCCGGCTTTTCGTCACAATATGTTGCCGAAGTAACGGATGAATCAGCGGTTACTGAATGTCGCTGTTAGTCTTGGAGCGGCTCTTAGACAACATCTGAAATTACTGGGCGGGCGTAATGCGGAGCCGGCAGGAAAGCAGATATTAAAATCGGCTCACGCATCCACGCTTAAAGAACTCGCTCAGTTACTCGTTTTTTCCTTTGCGGCGTTCCCGATTTCCTGCATTTTGTCGCCAGTTTTTTCAATCGCGTTATCAAGTTTCTTGCCAGTAGTTTCAGCGACGCCTTCTTTACCGACGATGCTATTTGTTACTTCCTTGGCTTTGTCCGCGGTTTGTTCCGCCGCCTTATCGATTGCCTCGCCAGCTTTCTCGGCGGGACCTTCCTTCGTGCAACCAATAGACAGGGTGGCGACGCCAACTGCCAATGCAACGAGTACGCCATTAAGAGTGCGCATGGGTTATCTCCTATAACTGAATGCAATAGAGGTTCGAATAATTACATGTGACAACTTTCGACGAACGACTTCGCAATTGCTGTGCCAGTTTTGGAAGTCGTTTCTTAACAGTTGCTTAGGTTGAGAAAAGCGTTGGAGGGTGGGGGTTTTTGTCGCCATATGGTGACGTCATGTGGGAATGTTAATGCCAAGCATTTGAGTTGATTGGTTTTTATTGTGTCTGCATGCGGCGACATTCGGTGCGCTCCGAAAAAATAGTGTGAGCAAGTGAGAAAATCCGGCAGCGATTTTCACTGGCGGCTCATTTGTTTTTAGAGCAGTAAGGTTGGTTTTTTTCTGATCTCTACTGAAGAGAACGACAAACTTGTTTTGATTTTTACGCGCAACGCTCTTGAGCAAAAATGTAATTACGTTGAAACTAGCGAAAAGCGCGGAAAGGGGAAATCATGAAGTTGAAGTTTCGAACTGATGAGCTTATACCGGCGGAGGTGTCGTTTCTTCATTGGCAGTTTGGTTATCATGATGAAGACGACCCATTTTTTGTATCGCTGTGGCATACGATCAATCGCGCCTGGATCAGTGATCACTGTCCTGCGACCGACGCTCGTCCTCATACGAATCACTTGGCTCGATTAGGTTCGAGCGGCGCGTATCCTGAAGAAGTCGCGATTTTTCTAAAATTCAAGAGCGATCAGGGCGAAGGCTACTGGCTCAATCTTTTGCAGCGGGCTGGTCTCGATGATCGCCGCCAGCGCCAAGTCCCCCCGCCGGTAGAACGCCGCCGACGGTCTTCATCCAGGAGATCCGCAACGACGCCTTCGTCTTAACCTGCGCTTTTCCCAATCTATACTGTTCAAGAGATTTCAAATTTCCATTTCCCGGTTTAACTACGGGGGGCGGGGCTTATCGCCTGCTGCTTTCTATAGCAATCATTACATGAGGTTGGCCTATTCAGAATGAGGGCGTCGCGAGCCCGCCCTAAGCGGCTTGATAGATAACAGTGGAGAGAACATGGCGTCTGGTCTTTGGCTTGCACTGACATGTGCTGTTGTAGCGTTGCTCTATGGTGTGATTTCGATCAAGTGGGTGCTCGGCAAGGCGCCGGGAAACCAACGCATGCAGGAAATTGCGTTGGCGATCCAGCAGGGCGCCTCGGCTTACCTGAACCGCCAGTACAAGACGATAGGCATCGTGGGCATTGTTCTCTTCGCCTTGATCGCTTACTTTCTCGGCATGAAAACGGCCATTGGTTTCGCCATTGGCTCCATTCTCTCCGCGCTGGCTGGCTATATCGGTATGAACGTTTCCGTGCGCTCCAATGTCCGTACGGCGCAGGCCGCTAGCGAAAGTCTGGCTGCGGCGCTCGATGTGGCTTTCCGTGGCGGGGCGGTAACGGGTCTGCTTGTGGTGGGCCTGGGGCTTTTGGGTGTTGCAGGTTACTACGCTGTATTGATCGCTATGGCTCCCGCCGGTGCGTCGGCGGATGTTACGCCGCTAGTTGGCCTTGCATTCGGCGGTTCGCTGATTTCCATCTTCGCTCGGCTAGGCGGCGGCATATTCACCAAGGGCGCCGACGTAGGCGCTGATCTGGTAGGCAAGGTGGAAGCAGGCATTCCGGAAGATGATCCCCGCAACCCAGCCGTGATTGCCGATAACGTCGGAGACAACGTGGGCGATTGCGCCGGGATGGCGGCGGATCTCTTCGAAACCTATGCCGTGACCATCATCGCCACTATGTTGCTCGGCGGTCTGATGATGAAGGGGTTCGACAACGCCATCATCTATCCCTTGGCGTTGGGCGGCGTCTCCATAATCGCATCGATTGTCGGTTGTTTCTTCGTGAAGGCGAGAGAGGGCGGCAAGATCATGAATGCCCTCTACCGAGGGCTTATCGTTGCGGGAGTGCTTTCCGCCATCGCCTTCTATCCCATCACGACTTGGCTGATGACCGATAACCCTGGCGGTTTCAATACGATGAATATCTTCCTTTCCGCCGTCGTGGGGTTGGTGGTGACGGCGGCGCTGGTATGGATTACCGAGTATTACACCGGGACGCAATTCCGTCCCGTGCGTCACGTCGCCGAAGCTTCCACTACTGGTCATGCGACCAACATCATCGCGGGTTTGGGCGTTTCGATGAAGGCGACAGCTGCGCCGGTAATCGTGATCTGTATCGGTATTCTTGCGTCGTCTTATTTGGCTGGGCTATATGGCATTGCAATCGCCGCAACGGCAATGTTATCGATGGCTGGCATCGTCGTTGCGCTCGACGCCTATGGACCGATAACGGACAACGCTGGTGGTATCGCGGAAATGTCAGGCCTTCCTAAACAGGTTCGCGATATCACGGATCCGCTTGATGCGGTCGGCAATACAACAAAGGCGGTGACCAAGGGCTACGCAATAGGCTCCGCGGGTTTGGCGGCGTTGGTGTTATTCGCCGACTATACGCATGAGTTGGAAATGCATCTCGGCAAAGCCACGTCATTTGACCTTTCAAACCACATGGTCATCGTCGGCCTGTTCATTGGCGGCATGATTCCCTACCTTTTCGGCGCCATGGCCATGGAGGCGGTTGGTCGCTCCGCAGGGGCGGTCGTGTTGGAGGTCCGTCGTCAGTTCAAGGAAATCGCCGGCATCATGGAAGGCAAAGCCAAGCCTGATTATTCACGAGCCGTGGATATGCTAACCAAATCCGCAATCAGGGAAATGATTGTGCCGTCTCTTTTGCCGGTGCTTGTTCCTGTGCTGGTGGGCGTGATTCTAGGACCCCAGGCGCTGGGCGGCGTGCTGATGGGTACGATTATCACCGGGCTCTTTGTCGCCATTTCCATGACTACGGGCGGCGGCGCTTGGGATAACGCGAAGAAGTACATCGAGGATGGTAATCACGGCGGCAAGGGAAGCGATGCTCACAAAGCCGCTGTTACTGGCGATACGGTGGGTGATCCGTATAAGGATACGGCGGGGCCAGCGGTAAATCCGATGATCAAGATCATCAATATCGTGGCGCTGATGATTGTGCCGTTATTGCAGAATACTGCAGGGTAAATAGACATGTAGGGAAAAGGGCGGGGGCGGAAGCCCCCGTTTTTGTTTGTGCATGGGCGGCATGTCCCGCATTGAGCTATATAAAACCCATACGCTTACCAACGTAATTATTCCATTTCCAAATTAACGGGGCGCCTTGTCAGCGTCGCTTGTCGTACTAGTTGTACTGTCTGCGCGCCGCTTTCGCGTCACGATTAATTTGGAAATGGAATTACCCACTGCGCGCCGATTTTGAGGTTGCAGTTGTTTGCGTACGCTCTGTACGCGTTCGATCTTCGCCTTAGAGCCCATCGAGATTCCATTGCGTAAACCCGCATGGATCTCGAACAGGTTCGTAGAGTCGGCTTGCTCACGAATTATTAATCACCTTGTGAGGAGGACGCTCGCCATGAATGCTGCTTGTAAAGCGACTGCGCTTGTCTGTGTTGCCTTGATTGTCGGTTGCTCCGTGGTGTCTCCTACGCCGCCCGCGCCGAATTTCAAAGCGACGCATCAGCGCTACGACGGCTTCACCAATGATCTTCTCACCGGTGGCCTTGGCGCCGCCGGCTTGGCGAAACCATTAACGCCTTCGTATCGCGATCCGCAAAATCCCACCGCGGCCGAATTACGTACTCGAGCAATCCACACCAACTATCGCGCCTTGGTCGACCCCACGCCCGGCGGCGGCTACGGGACGCTTTATGGGCCGATGGTTGACTTAAATGGTCAAGCGACATTGGGCGAGGGCATGATCGCCGGAGATGAATATCTTGCTTACTCTCTCGATGGCGCCAACGTCACAATGCTTGTTCAAGTGCCGGCAAATTTCGATCCCACCAACCCCTGCATCGTCTCCGCGACTTCCAGCGGTTCACGCGGCGTGTATGGCGCGATCGCGACCGTGGGCGAGTGGGGGTTGAAACGCCGTTGCGCCGTGGCGTACACGGATAAGGGAACTGGAACCGGCGCGCATGATCTCAACGGCGATACGGTGAACATAATGACCGGCGAACGGCGCTTGGCGACGGAAGCCGGTGGCGATTCAAATTTCACCGCGAACCTCGGCAAGCAACAACGCGCGGGTTATAACGAGAAATTTCCTTACCGTTTTGCGTTCAAGCATGCGCATTCGCAACGTAATCCCGAAAAAAGCTGGGGGCGTTATACGCTGGAGACGATCGAATTCGCCTTCTTCGTATTGAACCAACTCGCTGATCAGCGAAAAGGAAAGTACGTTCCCAATAACACACTGGTTATC
>DATLHW010000075.1:0-16300 GCA_035539675.1 Burkholderiales bacterium
AAGACTCGAGTCTCCTCCTTGACTTCTTCTGCCGGGGCCGGAATAGCATGGGAAGGCGTAGCCATTGAATCCTCCTCGCTGTCTGGTTGGAAACGAATCCAAGTGCAGGAATTCGTGTGGCGGATGACTTTTCTTTTATGAATAACACCCTACCGTGAAATAGATTAAGTCTGAGAATAGGCTGTCGTCAAATATTAATGTTAAATATTAAGGATGATAGCTTAAGAGTTGAGATAAAACGATAAAGCGATGGTGCGGCGCAATATTCCTTACGTATTATTGTGGAAGTTGAAATAAGCCATCGCGCGTCCAATTTCGTTATAGGGGTTTTGATTCAACCCTGCGCGGAGCTCATGTTCAGGGTCATGTCGGTGGTGCGTTTGTTCGGGGCAGAGTAATGAGGAATATGGCGTCGTACTCTTTATGCCGTTCGGCCGATATCTGTCCTCCATGCGCTTCGATGATGGCTTTGCAAATGGCGAACGCCAAGTTGTTTCCGTCTTCGCCGCTTGCAGAGCGATCATCGTTGTATAGGCTGGCAAACGCATGCTCTCTTTCTTCAACGGGGCGTTTTTTGCAATCCTTAACGACACTAATGGTTACGGCCTTCTCAGTCGCCTTCGCGCTTATTTCCGTAGGCGCTTCAGCTAGTGGACCCTTCCAGATGTTGTCCAATAAATTAACAATCACTTGTTCGATTAGAGCGCTGTCGACGTCGAGCGCTGGGAGGTTAGCAGGCAGGCTAATTTTTAAGGCGCGTTTCAATTCCGGCCTTAGATGATCAAGTGCGATCGTCACTACTTCTTCAAGTTGACGCCGTTGCTTTTTCGGCTTCAAGGCACCTGATTCCAGGCGCGTTATAACCAGGAAATTGTTTAACGACGTGTTCATTCGCTGCGTTTCGTCAAGAATTGTCTGATTTAACTCACGCCGAGCAGAAGAAGTGAGTCGTTCAGCGTTTTCGATCAGGCTGTTGGCGGATGTTGAGATATTCGAGAGCGGCGTCCGCAAATTGTGCGAGATCGCGGATAGCAAAGAATTGCGTGAGCGTTCGGTCTCTATTTTTAGTCGCGTCGATTGGGCGTTTGCGGCGAGATGAACCCGTTCAATGGCGAGCGCGATCTGGCCAGCGAATGTTTCCAGCAAATGACGTTGCTCGGGCAGTAGGATGCGACGTGTATCGACCGGCAACACAGCGAGCGCGCCAACGGGACCGCTGGACGCCAGTAACGGCAAGTAAAGCGCTTCGCTATTAGATAGCGTCGTTGTTCCCAATCCGGCCGGCACGCGATGTGCGTACACCCATTCAGCGACTCGGAGATCGGCGCCATGATATGAGCCGCCGATGCTCTCGCTGGTCGGCAGCATTAATCGTCCGCGGGAATCGGGCAACAAAATCACAGCTTGGCTATCGAACACCTCGCTTACATGCTTGACTGCGATTTTTAGCATCGCCGTTTGATGGCGTGCGATAGCAAGTTCTCGGCTCATTGCGTAAAGCAACGCGGCTCGCCGTTCTCTGTAACCCGCTACCCTGGCTTGCAGCCGTACGCTCGAGGTCAGGCTGCTAATCACCAAGGACGTAACCAGCATGGCCGCGAAAGTAAAAAGGTATTCCGTGTCGGAGGTATCGAACGTATATGCCGGCGCGACAAATAGGAAGGCGAACGTGATCACGCTTAATAGTGACGCAAGAATACCTGGCCCGCGACCAAAGCGCGCTGCGGCGACGACTACGCCCAATAGATAGATCATGACAACGTTCGGCGGCGTGAAGTAGGGATGTACAAGCGACGCGAGCCATGTGCAGATCGCAATAATGGTCCCGCTCCAAACGTAACCCTTGCGTTGTTGGGCGATATCCTTATTGCTTTTCTCGGGTAACGAAAAATATGCGCGTGTACGCGCTAGCATTGGGTTGCGGCGTAAATCGGATGCATTCTCGTCGCCGCTGATGACATGCACATCAATGTCACCGCTTGCCGCGACGATAGCATCCACCGGCGTCGGATGAAGCGCTCGTAGCCATCGACGCGGCCTTGGTTTTCCGACGACGATGCGGCTTACATTACGTGCGCGGGCGTAGCCTAGCACCTCGCTGGCCACAGTCGCGCCGCCTAAAGTCACCGTCTCGGCGCCAAGTTCTTCGGCAAGTTGCAGCACGCGAATTCGCCTGTCGCGATCAACCTCCGATTGACGCAACATTGCGGGAGTTTCCACCGAAATAACAATCCATTCGGCATGGAGCGCATCGGCAATGCGCTTTCCGGCTCGCACCAAGCGATCGGCATTGGGTTCAGAACCTACGCATACAAGGATCCGTTCGGCGACCGGCCATACATCCTCGATCGCTTTGGTGCGTCGGTAGTCGCGCATATCCTCATCGACATGTGCGGCGATGAGCCGAAGACTCAATTCACGCAGTGCAATGAGATTGCCTTTACGGAAGAAGTCCGGCGCCGCTTGTTTGGTCTGCTGCGTAACGTGGACCTTGCCTTCCTTCAAGCGTTGCAGCAAATCTTCTGCCGACAAATCGATCAATTCAACTTCATCGGCTTCTTCAAAAATAGCGTTGGGAATGGTTTCATGGATGCGAACATCCGTAATTTGTTCGATCAGATCGTTCAGACTTTCCAGATGCTGAACACTGACAGTGGTGTAGACGTTAATGCCTTCGTTAAGAAGTTCTTGGACGTCTTGCCAACGTTTGGGATGACGAGAACCCAACGTGTTCGTATGAGCCAGTTCGTCGATGAGAATGAGTTGCGGGCGACGAGCAATGGCCATATCCAAGTCGAATTCCGCCAGTTGTGAATCGCGGCGTTTGACGTCCTTCCGAGAGAGGATATTTAGTCCTAGCGCCAGCGTTTCGATCTCCGCACGGCCATGAGTTTCCACGACGCCCACTAAAACATCCACGCCTGCATCGCGTTGTGCATGAGCCGCTTGAAGCATGGCATAAGTTTTGCCTACGCCGGCCGAAGCGCCAAAGAAGATCTTTAGTCGACCGCGTTTTGATCCTGCCTCATTTTCGTGAGTTTGAGGGAAAAGGAGATTGTGGTCTTCACGTTGCCGATTGACGAAATGCCTCACTGCTTTGCCTGTCTGCTGATTGCTCGCCAGTAATTCCATTTCGCGTAAACGCGATGCACAGGAAATCTGAGTTGGCGAATATGTATATTTTGACATGAGCCGTCATATCAAGAATCGGTGGCGCGTAACTGTGCGACAGGAAAGAAAATTTCCGCGAACCGCAACGAATATTGAACAAAGTCTAAAGAAAAATCGCGATTGGGATTCCATGCAAACATCCGGGCTGCGTTTTTCTCGCCATGTCACAGGTTGTTGGACGCTGAAACTTATCGCGCGGCAGGGAAACCCCAGATGTCTGCAACCTGTCCTCCGAAAATTTTAACGTTAGGACCAGCGGCGGGCGTAAAGTATGGGCCTGGGGGAGGTGGAATGACGATTTCCGAGCAGTGGCTGCTTGCGTGCGCCACTCTTTCTCAGAGGCTCCCCCTAGTAGTCAGTCAAGCTGAATTAACGGGAATAAATCGTGTCTTTTTTCGTCTGGCGTCGTTGTTCGTCGTTGTTCGTCGTTGTCATAGTGTCAACTATGACGCCTCCTCATGCCTAGCCAGACGAAAAAATCCATCGATTTCTTTCCCGCCAATTCAACTTGACTGACTACTGGTGCGAATTAAACTGCTATAAAAATTGACCATAAAGATAATCGCTCCGCTAGCCTAGCAAACGGCGCCCTGTTGGCCGCCTGCTAGTTCTAGGAGGGGTGGGATACTAAAAGCACAGGCCCACGGTTTGTGCCACATATCCTGGGGAGGTGGCGGCAAAGTGAACGAATTTGACCCACGATATCCGCAGCGAAAAGGTCGATCCATCCTGCCGGTCGCCGAA
Organism: Burkholderiales bacterium; assembly: GCA_035539675.1. Taxonomy (GTDB): domain Bacteria; phylum Pseudomonadota; class Gammaproteobacteria; order Burkholderiales; family DATLHW01; genus DATLHW01. Next base: position 3,916 of record DATLHW010000075.1, read on the forward strand.
GGCGATAACGTCATTGCAAACCCATCTGATTTGCTGGCCATTGTTCAGGCGTCTCAGCTTATCTCCACGAAGATTGCTTTCAACGGATTGCTCGATACGGTCATGCGCATCGTGATGCGATATTCCGGCGCGGGCCATGGTGAGCTCATCTTGATTCGCGAGGAGAATCTATGGCTTGCCGCTGAAGCGGTCGCCGATATGGACGCCATCAACGTTCAACTCAACGCGAGATCCGCGAATGCGGAGCTTCTCAATCGCTCATTGCTCCTGGAGCAGGTGCGGCGTAGCCGTCTAACGGTGGTTTTGGCCGATGTTGCGCAACATCAGTTCTTCTCCTCAGATGAATTTTTGCTTAGTCGCCGGCCAAAGTCGGTGTTATGTCTTCCTGTGGTTAGGGGTGATGCGCTCATGGGGCTCTTCTATTTTGAGAATGGAATCGTTGTGGATGCTTTCACGCCACTGCGCGTAACAGCGCTGGAAATGCTGGCCGCGCAGACGGCGATTTCTATCGAGAATGCGCTTCTCTACCATGAATTGCGGGAAGAAAACATCGAACGAAAGCGCGCGGAGAATTCTGTGCGTAGAAGTCAGCAAAAATATCGGACAATTTTTGAAAATGCCCTGGAGGGTATTTATCAGGTGTCCCTTGAAGGTCGAATGTTGATCGCCAATCCCGCATTAGTTCGCATGCTGGGCTTCGAATCGGTTGACGAGTTTCTGGAATCGACAACGGACATTCAACGGCAGCTGTATGTTCACCCGGACGATCGCAACCTGGTGCTTTCCGCCCTTCTTAAATACGGCGCTATCGTTGGCCAGGAGGTGGAGTTCTACCGAAAAGACAAACAGAAGCTATGGGTGACTATTACCGCTCGTGTGGTGCGCGACAAGGCGGAGCGGCCGATTTTTATTGAGGGCTTCATTACCGATATTACCGAACGAAAGCGAGCGGAAGAGGAACTGAAAAAGCACCGGGATCATCTTGAGGAGTTGGTGCGAGAGCGTACCGCGGAGTTAATCGCCGCTAAAGATCAGGCGGAGGTGGCTAGCCAAGCCAAGAGCATATTCCTCGCGAATATGAGCCACGAACTTCGATCGCCCCTCAACGCCATATTGGGATTTGCTCGGTTGTTAATGCGGGAGCCCGGGCTTTCGTCGGAAGGGAAGGACGACCTTTCCGTGCTACTGCGCAGCGGTGAGCATTTGCATGCGCTAATCAACCAGGTCCTTGATCTCGCCAAGATTGAAGCTGGCCGCGTGACTCTGCATGAAACTAATTTTGATCTTCACAGCGCGTTGGATGAATTGGCTGAGATGTTTTCGGTTATGGCGGAGGAGAAGAATTTGCAGCTGGTCTTCAATCGTCATCCTGACGTCCCTCGCCATATTCGAGCGGATGCAATAAAGCTTCGCCAAGTGCTGATGAACCTTTTGACCAACGCGCTGAAATTTACTGGTGAAGGCGGAGTGACGATACAAGTCTCAAAGGCTGCCGCGAACAAAGAAGAGGCAGCTGATTGCCGTCTCGCCTTCACGGTGATCGACACGGGTTGCGGCATTGCCCAAGACGAGTTGGATGGATTGTCCGGACCCTTTATGCAGGCGCAGGCTGGACGAAGATCGCAACAAGGAACAGGGCTGGGACTCACCATTTGTCGAAATTTTCTTCATCTAATGGGAGGCGAGCTTCGTCTTGAGAGCATAGTCGATCGAGGCGTCACAGCGACATTCAATATTCCCGTCATGGTGGTTGATGCGAACAGCGTGGCGGAGGATATGGATAAACCACGTCCTCGAGTGAAAGCGCTCGCGCCCAACCAACCGATCTATCGGATTCTCGCGGTGGATGATCGCAAGGAGAGTCGCAAATTGGTTGTTCGGCCATTGGAGCCTTTAGGGTTCGAAGTGCGCGAGGCAGCGAATGGCGAAGAAGCAATTTCGATTTGGAGAGAGTGGGAGCCCCATCTCATCTGGATGGATATGCGCATGCCAGTGTTGGATGGATCGGAAGCCACTCGTCGCATCAAAGCTACCGAAAAAGGCCAGGATACGATTGTCATCGCGCTGACGGCGAGTAGTTTCGAAGAGGAGCGAGAGCAGATTCTAGCCGCTGGATGCAACGATTTTCTGCGCAAACCGTTCCGAGAAGAAGCGCTGTTTGAGTTGATGCGGAAACATTTGAAAGTGGATTTTGTTTATGAGGATGAACCTGATCCGAATATGGCGACTCCACTCAACGCCAGTCTTGTCGCGGAATTGCCGGCGGATTTACAGGCGCGATTGAGGGCGGGGCTTGATCAACTGAACGTCGTTGCAATCCAGGACGCCATCGAAGAGATTGGCGTTCATAACGCAACTGTGGCGGAAGCGTTTGCATCTTTGGCCAAGGATTTTCAGTATGACCGCATACTGGCCTTGCTTCCTCCTTCCAATGCACCTTTCAAACATTAGGATATGGAATGAGCGAGGTCGCAAGCGACGAAGGAAAGGGGCGGATCCTAATGGTGGATGATAGTCCCACAGACTTGCAATTCCTGATGAAGATTTTGACGCAGCAGGGATACACCGTTCATCCCGCGTCGAAGGGCGAACTCGCCTTACGATTTGTTCAATCCACGTTACCGGACTTGATTTTGCTCGATATTCATATGCACGGTATGGATGGCTACGAAGTTTGCGATCGCTTGAAGGCGAACGAAAGCACCCACGACATCCCGATTATTTTCATCAGTGGAACCGATGAGGTGCTCGACAAGGTCAAGGCGTTTTCGAAGGGGGGCGTTGATTACATTCTCAAGCCTTTTCAAGCCGAGGAGGTGACGGCGAGAATCGCCACTCATCTTTCGTTGCGAAAGCTGCAAAAGTCGCTTGAAGAGCGCGTCGAGGAGAGAACCGCGCACTTGAACCTAGCCAATCGCCGCTTGGTCGAAGAAGTCGACGCGAGAAGACGAGTCGAGGAGGAACTAACCAATCATCGGGACCATCTCGAAGAACTTGTTAAGGACCGAACCGTGCAATTAAGCGCCGCCAAGCAGCGAGCCGAAGTTGCGAACGAAGCTAAGAGCGCTTTTCTCGCCAATATGAGTCACGAACTGCGAACGCCGTTAAATGGCGTTTTGGGATATGCGCAAATATTGTTACGCGATCAGAAGTTGACGGAGCGCCAGTTGGAAGGGGTTAACTCGATCAAACTGAGCGGCGAGCAACTGTTGAGATTGATTAACGACATTCTGGATTTGGCCAAAATGGAGTCGGGTGGATTGGAGCTATATCCCGCTAATATTCCGCTCGATAAATTTCTCGATTTCGTTACAGATTACGCTCGAGGCAAGGCGGAAGACAAAAGCGATATTCGATTTAGCTGTGAGATTTCGACAGGGTTGCCCGCCAGCATTCAGGGTGATGAGAAACGGCTACGGCAAGTTCTGTTAAATTTGTTGGACAACGCCGTTAAGTTTACCGAGCGTGGCGCCATTACCTTACGCGTGAACTTTACGCCGCCCGGCCGCCTTCATTTTGAGGTGGAGGATACGGGTAGCGGCATTGACGATGAAAACAGAGATATTATTTTTGAGCCTTTTGAGCAGGTGGGCGACATATTAAGGCGGCTTGGCGGCGCCGGACTTGGGCTCGCGATTGGCCGTCAGTTGGTTCGATTAATGGGGAGCGATCTCCATGTCGAGAGTCAGCCCGGTCGAGGGAGTCGCTTCTGGTTCGATTTGGAGGTCAAGGTCGAGGACGACAGGAGCCTGCATACCCTGCCGCATCAGATTGAAATCGGCGACTCAGACTGGTCTCAAGGGGAGTCTTCCGTTGACTATGAAATCGCTCAACCGTTGATTGCGCCGCCGCAGGAGGAGATGGAAATACTGCATGGTCTAGCGATGATGGGGAGCATGCGTGAAATTCAACAAAGGGCGAGTTATCTCGCTAACCTTGATAATAAATTTCACTCCTTCGCTAACCGACTTAGCTACTTGGCGAAAACCTTTCAGTCCGAAGCGATCCTAGACTTGGTCGAGCAGAACATGGAGGGAGAATTCAAGGATGACGAACAAGGACTAACGGGTTGATAGCGGTAAATCTGTAGAAGTCGCGACCCGATCCGGCTGTTCCCATTTCCTTTTGTGAATCGTATAAGTTACTTCGCCTAATCCAGAATCGATATCTTCCGTGAGCCTCGGGTGGTGATTGCGCGCGGCCCATGATTGGACCGCGCGTTTGTTTCGAGCTATTTACGACTCACGTGTCTTGTCGCGTAGCTTGTTCATTGCAATCTGAAGCGACGAGTTCATTCGCTTGATTGACGAACCTAGAGTAGAAAGTTCGTTCTTGGATTCTTCAACGACTTTAATATCGTCGTTGCTTGCCCGACCCATCGAGGCCGCTTCCGCAAAATGAGTCATTTGCTTGATTTTATTAATGACGCCAATCTTCAGGAACATTAGTGGCGCTGCTAACGCGCACAGGACTAATCCAAGCGCCAAGTACGCCGTGATCCCCATGGAATGAAATTGCTTTGCGAACATCGATAAGGTCATATCAAGAGGAATTCGAACGCTGATAATGCCGGCAATATCGCCTTCCTTGAAGCCATAACCCCCCATGTATCTTGAGGTAACATCCTTTGGCGCCATTTCCATGGGGCCATGACATTTCAAGCAGGACGCTTTCATGATGAGCACTGATGCATAGCGGAGTTCGTTTCCTACTACCGCTGAGTATTCCGTCAAATTGTCCATTCGTATTTTTGAGATTACGTTTCTCTCGAACGGGTCTGGCGCGTTGAGTGGGTTCATAACGTTATGACTGGTTAAGCGGAACTTGGCTTTGGCTGATGAGGTTTGCACTGCTTCGCTAAACTCGCGTTGTGCAAGGGCGGGATTTTTGCTGTATAGGCTCATCGTATCGACATCTTCATCCGACAGTTTATTCCCGCCTGACCAATTGGAGCTATTCTTCACTAACCGATAGGCTTCATGGCTTAGGTAAGAATTATTGCTTCCGTCCTTGACGTACACACGACCATACTGACTGACCCAATTGCCAAACGCATTGACGTTATCGCTAACTGTACGTGCGCGGTTGACTGCCCCATCGATGTATATGGCTCGTAGGAAGATGGAGGCCGCGAAGACCAAAGCGATCGCTACGAGAATGACTAGTCCAAGCATATAAAAAGACAGACTGCGTTTCATTGAATTCTCCTTATTGGGTTAGACGTTGGAAACTTATTTCGTATACCTTCCTCATCCAAACTGCGCACTTAGATTTTCTATTTGTGCGCGTTCCGCGGCCGTTGTGCCAAATTCGGCCACTTTCTTTATTGCGAGCGATAAATCCCCGCGAGTTGTGGTCATTGCCTCCTGAAGGAGCAATGGGCCCATTGGGCCTAAAATGCGCTCCAGTTCGACTTCGGCTTTTCCAATGGGCAAGACGGGGTTGGCCGAGGTCTTCATGGCGCCCAGGCCGAGAGTCGTACGCATGTTGTCCGGGAGGACAATGCCTAAGGAATTTGCGAGCGGGGCGAGCTTGCTCAGGAACGTTGATTCAGTGCGTTCGATCAATTCGGCATTAACCTTGGCGCACCAATGCAGCTTTACTTCGTCAATCCGATCGGTGAGCAGGATAATTTTTGATCCATCTTGTCGTTTCTTCAAATCGCGGGCGATGTTGTAGCCGTTTTGGCTATTCGGCCATTCAACGTCCACAAAGACAGCCACGGCGTCTTCCTCTTCGGAAATCTTGGATGACAAATCATGGATACCCGTGAATAAATGAAAACTGCTCTGGCCCTGTAGGGATTGACATAACGTAAGCAAGTTTTCGTCTTGCGTTCCTACAAGAATATTTCGCAACATGTTGAGCGCCTCCTAAATGGAGCTTGGCAGCATGTATCAGTTGTAGAGCTAGTTGGCGACACACTGCTTTTGCGTGGCGATAAAAAAACCGCCATATATTTCTTGTATCCGCAAGGCTTATGCCAGAAGTCTTCTTCTGACGGATAATTCTAAGTGACTAATATGCTGTGAAAAATTTCTAACGACGAGTGTTCTTAACTGAATGCGATTTGCAAACTTGCGAAACCCTAAAGGCGGCATGTTTCAAAAGTGAAAGGAATATGAAATAAAAGGACTGGCGTAAAATTACCCCAGAGCCTTTGTCCTTACAGAAGTGGTTTTACGTAAGCCTTGGAGCGGTTTGCAGCTTGGTGTGCGTGGGCCGAGAAGCGGAGGCGTACATATGAGTGCGTTGAGCATCGCAGATCCAAGATTGGTCTCGTACGCCAAGTTGCAACCGCTCTAATAAAAAAGGCCCCACCGAAGTGAGGCCTTTTCGCACTACTAAAAGCTTTTACAACATTACATGTCCATACCGCCCATGCCGCCCATGCCACCCATACCGCCGGGGCCAGCAGATTCTTCCTTCGGCAACTCGGCCACCATTGCATCGGTGGTGAGCATCAGGGAAGCGACGGATGCGGCGTTTTGCAACGCATAACGGGTTACCTTGGTTGGGTCAAGCACGCCCATTTCAACCAAGTCGCCGTACTGGCCTGTTGAGGCGTTGTAGCCAAAATTGCCTTTACCTTCGACAACTTTGTTGACGACAACTGAAGGCTCATCGCCTGCGTTAGCCACGATCTGACGCAGCGGCTCTTCGACAGCGCGCAATACGATCTTGATGCCGGCTTCTTGATCGGCGTTAATGCCTTTCAATTCTTTGACATTGGCGCGAGCGCGCAGCAGAGCGACGCCGCCGCCAGCCACGATGCCTTCTTCGACGGCTGCACGGGTTGCGTGCAGAGCGTCTTCAACGCGAGCCTTCTTCTCTTTCATTTCAACTTCGGTCGCAGCGCCAACCTTGATCACTGCAACGCCGCCGGCCAGCTTGGCCACGCGCTCTTGCAGTTTTTCGCGGTCGTAGTCGCTGGAAGCTTCTTCGATTTGATTGCGAATTTGAGCAACGCGGGACTTGATGTTGTCTTCCGCGCCGGCGCCGTCGATGATCGTGGTGTTTTCTTTCGCCACTTCGATGCGCTTGGCTTGGCCGAGATCTTTCAGCGTGGCTTTTTCCAAGGTCAGACCAACTTCCTCAGCGATGACAGTGCCGCCGGTGAGGATCGCGATGTCTTCCAGCATTGCTTTGCGACGATCGCCGAAGCCAGGAGCCTTAACAGCGGTGGTCTTCAGAATGCCGCGGATGTTGTTGACAACCAGGGTCGCCAGCGCTTCGCCATCGACATCTTCAGCAATGATCAGCAGAGGACGGCCAGCTTTAGCGACTTGCTCCAATACGGGCAAGAGGTCGCGAATGTTGGAGATTTTCTTGTCGTGCAGCAGCACGAAGGGGTTTTCCAGAATGGCGATTTGACGGTCTGGATTGTTGATGAAGTAGGGGGAGAGGTAGCCGCGATCGAATTGCATCCCTTCCACAACTTCCAATTCGTTGTTGAGGCCGGAACCATCTTCAACGGTGATCACGCCTTCTTTACCCACTTTGTCCATCGCGTCGGCAATGATGTTACCGATGTCGTCGTCGGAGTTGGCCGAAATGGCGCCAACTTGAGCGATTTCTTTGCTGGTGGTGGTCGGGCGGGAGATTTTCTTCAGTTCTTCAACAATGGCGATCACTGCTTTGTCGATACCGCGCTTCAGGTCCATTGGGTTCATGCCGGCGGCAACAAACTTCATGCCTTCCTGAACGATGGATTGAGCCAGCACGGTTGCTGTGGTGGTGCCATCGCCAGCGACATCGGAGGTCTTGGAAGCGACTTCCTTAACCATTTGCGCGCCCATGTTTTCGAACTTGTCCTTCAGTTCGATTTCTTTGGCGACGGAAACGCCGTCCTTGGTAATGGTTGGAGCGCCGAAGGAGCGTTCCAGAACTACGTTGCGGCCTTTTGGGCCCAGGGTGACTTTAACTGCGTCGGCTAGGATATTAACGCCGGCTACCATGCGTGCGCGTGCGGCGTCGCTGAAACGTACGTCTTTTGCTGCCATGTTCTTACCTCTCTGTAGATAGTGGTTCGGAAATGAAAACCTTAGGCGACAACTACGCCCATGATGTCTTCTTCACGCATAACCAAAAACTCTTCTCCCTTGATCTTTACTGCTTGGCCGGAGTATTTGCCGAAGAGCACTCTGTCGCCCACTTTGACATCCAGGGGCCGGACTTTGCCGTCTTCCAGGATTTTTCCGTTGCCAATAGCGATGATTTCGCCCTGATCGGGTTTTTCAGCTGCGCTGTCGGGGATCACGATGCCGGAGGCCGTTTTACGCTCTTCTTCAAGGCGCCGAACGATCACGCGATCGTGCAAGGGACGAATTTCCATGTTTTATCTCCTGTGATAGCTATTACAAAAAAGTGCTGCATATGAATACGTTACGAAGCGGGCAAGCGATCTGTCGACGGCGCCGAGGCGGCGTTAGCACTCATCCCGTACGAGTGCTAATAATAGTGGCGGCAGGGGGCTTTTTCAAGGGATATGGGTAGTTATTCTTCGCCAATGGACGGGCGGCGGCAGATTCGCGGCCGGAGTTTGCCGCCTCATAGGTTTTTGGATGTCCTGCTTAATTTTTCTTTGGCGTTAAATGTTTAAACCTAGATTCCGCAGTTGACCGCTTATTGCCCATGGAAACGTATTGTATATGCGAGCATTTTCATTCTTTTTTCGCTTCACCAAATGGGTGAGCACGCTACACACCCGATTGCACGTTTTTAGGGCTGTCTGGCGTTGTTGCTCCGCCTTGCATGGAATGGCCATGCCGCGTTGTCGCGCCTAGCCCGACAGCCCTAAAAACGCACACTCGGGCGCGTTCAACTGCGGAATCTAGGTTAAATCCCATGGCGGTATTCCTTTAAAGGCTTCCGCCAGGAAATCGATCATGGTCCGTACTTTCGCGCTCAGGTTGCGTCGGCTCGGGTAAACGGCCAACACATCGATGTTTGGCAACTGGTAGCCAGGCAGCACTTGCAAAAGCCGACCTGCACGAAGATCGGCTCCGATCAGGAAGCTCGGTTGCCAAATAATGCCCAATCCCGCCAACGCTGCCGAACGAGAGGTATCCCCATTGTTGGTATGCAAGCGGCATGACGTTTTGACCGAGTGCTTCACGTCTTTCTCATCGGTGAAATGCCACTCGTCGCCCGTGGCTGCGTACGTATACCCAATACACGCATGATTGACGAGATCAGCCGGCGTCTGGGGCGCGCCGTGTTGACGTAGATACTCCGGAGATGCGCAAACGATGTTGCGTGACGTTGCGAGTTTTCGGGCCGCATGTGCGATCGATCCAGTACGCGAGATTCGAATCGCGAGGTCATAGCCTTCTTCCACGATATCGACGACACGGTCAATCAGCGCGACATCCAACTCGATATCAGGATATTGCTGCATAAATTTTGGCCACAACGGCGCCAAATGAAGAATGCCAAAACTCAGCGGCGCGTTGATGCGGAGAAGTCCGCGCGGCTGTAACGTCGTCGCTGACGCGATCGCTTCGGCTTCCGCCACCTCCTCAAGAATAGACTTGGCGCGTTCATACAACGCCTGTCCGCTCTCAGTCAGCGACATTTTGCGAGAACTGCGATTAAGCAGCCGAGATCCTAAATGAGCCTCTAAGTTATTGATATACCGAGTCACATTGGCCGGCGAAGTTTCCAGCGCCTCAGCGGCGCGAGCAAAGCCATTTTTTCTTACGACCTCGACGAATACCTCCCAGGCGCGTAGCCGATCCATTGGCGTCTTCTTTCATTCATTAATTATGAATGAACTATAAATAATTTCTGTATTGGTTGTCATCAATATGAATGATACCTTTCTCCCATCGACAAGCTGATAGGAGAAACACCATGAAACGCTTAAACGGAAAAGTCGCAATCGTTACTGGCGCAAGTTCAGGAATTGGTCGCGCCACCGCAAAACTATTCGCCCAGGAAGGCGCCAAGGTTGTCGTTGCTGCGCGTCGTGAGGCCGAACTTGCGCGATTGGTGGCTGAAATCGTCGCCGAAGGCGGAGAAGCGGTCGCTCTGGTGGGCGATGTTCAATCGGAAGAGTTTGCAAAATCTTTAGCCGCTACCGCCGTTAGCCGTTTTGGCGGGCTCGATATAGCGTTCAACAACGCCGGCACGTTAGGTGAAATGGGGCCTAGCACGGGCATATCCGAGCGAGGCTGGACGGAAACTTTGGCCACAAATCTAACCAGCGCATTTTTAGGCGCCAAGCACCAAATCCCTGAAATGCTTAAACGAGGCGCCGGATCGATTATCTTCACGTCCACTTTTGTCGGCCATACTTTTGCGTTCCCTGGCGTCGCAGCCTACGCCGCAAGCAAGTCGGGATTGATTGGGCTCACACAAGCTTTAGCCGCTGAGTTCGGTCCTCAAGGAATTCGCGTTAACGCGATTTTGCCCGGCGCTGTGGATACGCCGATGTATCGCGCCATGAACGATTCGAAGGAATCGGAAGCGTTCGTCACCAATCTGCACGCTTTGAAGCGCGTGGCTCAACCGGAAGAGTTAGCCCGCTCAGTGCTCTACCTGGCGTCCGACGATTCCGCTTTTGTAACGGGCACAGCGTCTTTGATCGACGGCGGCGCATCGATCACCAGAACCTAAGTCCTCCACTACACTTTGTTATATCCACATATATTTCTTAGGAGAAAGTCATGAAACGTTTCGAAGGAAAGTCTGTTCTTGTCACTGGCGGCAACAGTGGAATTGGTTTGGCGACGGCTCAAGCATTCGCGAACGAAGGCGCCCGAGTGGTGATCACTGGACGTGATCAAGCAACATTAGATCAAGCCAAGGTGACACTGGGCCCTAACGCCATTGCGTTGCGCAACGATGCTGGCGATGTGGGCGCCGCAAAGATCTTGGCTGACACGATAGCCGCGCAAGATATAAAGCTGGACGCAGTATTCATTAACGCTGGCGTCGCGAAGTTCGCGCCGTTAGAGGCAGTGGATGAGGCGTTTTGGGATAACACCTTTAATGTCAACGTCAAGGGCGCCTATTTTGCGATACAAGCGCTTCGGCCTTTGCTTAATCCGGGCGCTTCCATCGTGCTCAATGGTTCGATCAACGCACACATTGGAATGCCTAACTCCAGTGTTTACGCCGCGAGCAAGGCGGCCTTGATTTCTCTGGCGAAGACCCTTTCCAGCGAACTTTTAAGTCATGGCGTGCGTGTCAATGTTGTAAGCCCGGGACCTGTTACGACGCCACTCTATGGCCGCCTTGGAATTCCAGCCGATCAACTGTCGGAAGTCGCCGCTGGAATCCAGGCGCAAATTCCGCTAAAGCGATTCGGTACGCCAAGCGAAGTCGCCAGCGCAGTAACGTATCTGGCGTCTAGCGATGCCGCCTTCATCGTAGGCACAGAGTTGATTGTCGATGGCGGTATGAGTCAACTGTAATTTCTGGTAGTAGGAACAAGCGTGAGGCGCAGGGCGCAATAGCAGGTTAAAATCGCGCCCTGCGTTTTTATGTCGCCCGAAATCATCTCCGCTATAACCAATTTATTAGTAATCAGGAATTCATCCCAATGATCATTGAACGAACCGAATTTCTCGGCGTTGATGGGCAAAAGCTTTCGGCGCGTTTGGATGCGCCCGACGGACCTATTCGCGCCTTCGCCTTATTCGCGCATTGCTTCACCTGCGGAAAAGATGTGTTCGCCGCCAGTCGCGTCGCGCAAGCGTTGACAGAGCACGGCATCGCCGTTTTGCGATTCGATTTCACCGGGCTTGGCGCAAGCGAAGGCGAGTTCGCCAACACCAATTTTTCGTCTAACCTCGCTGATCTTATCGCCGCCGCGAACCATCTACGGGCCGTACATCGCGCGCCGGCTCTGCTGATTGGTCATAGCTTGGGCGGCGCCGCCGTTCTTGCGGCGGCAAACGATATTCCCGAAGTGAAAGCGGTAGTCACCATTGGCGCGCCCAGTGACCCTACGCATGTCACCGGGCTTTTTCGCGATCACATCGAAGAAATCGAAGCGCATGGCGAAGCTGAGGTGCAGCTTGCAGGACGTCCATTTCGAATCAAGCGACAATTCCTACTCGATGCCGCGGAACATCGGTTAACCGAGAAAATCGCGCATCTCAACCGACCGCTGCTGGTGATGCACTCGCCGCAAGACAGCACCGTCGACATTAAAAACGCGACGCATATTTTCGCCTCGGCGAAGCATCCGCGAAGCTTTGTATCGCTCGACGATGCGGATCACTTGCTGACCCGAAAAAGCGATGCGATTTATGTCGCGAATTTGATCGCGGCATGGGTTGATCGATATATTCCGGCTGCTGCATAACACACCATTCGATGACCTATCTTGTCGAACTTATCGAGCAGTACGGACTGTTCGTCGCATTCATAAACG
>DATLHW010000076.1:0-8935 GCA_035539675.1 Burkholderiales bacterium
AGTTCCAACAACGTTGCGGACTGGCGTGCGACGCCTGCTCTGGCAACAGCACCACGCAACGCTCCGCGCGCGCAATCGCGGCGGCGCGCGTACATGCGGCAAAGCTGGCGGCGTCTTGTCCACAGCCATGCAACAACACCAGCAGTGGCGCGGGTCGCGAAGCGCTTACGCCGGGGGGAATAAACAAACGGTAGTCGCGCATCAGCAACGGACCCGCGCCCCACCGCCCTTTTTCCCAACGTCCAGTACCGCGAGCGCCGGGCGCAGGCGCGGGCGATACAACGCCTGAAAGCACATGCCTCGTTGTTTTGCCCATTTCCGTCGCATGGGAAATCGCGGCTTTGCTGATCGCCTTACCAACCGCCCGCTGCACCCGTCGCGAGCTCTTCGCGGCGGATTTTGAAAATATGTCCCAAACGCCGAACCAGCCCATGCTTCCACGGCTCATAAGTTGATCTCTTGTACTTTCTGTCCGGCCGCCTGTCGCCGCTTAAACTGCACCAGAAACGCATGCAACATCTCGGTCGCCAATCCATGCAACACCAAGCGAAAACCTGCGCGCAACGTAGACAGCGAGATCATGGGATGCCCATTGTTCACCAGCAGCATGGGCAACGGATTGCCGAGGATCTTGCTGGTGTAGATGGCGATGGTTTCATCCAATTGTAGAGAGTTGGTAGCGCGCCAGAAGTCGTTATCCGTCAGGAATAATTGATAGATCGGCGTGTATAGCTCTATCGCTGTGTGCAAATCGATGACATTGGTCCACCGGTCAGGCATGGGATCAATCGGAAACGAGCCATCGGTTATGCAAGAGAAGTCGAGTGTCGGCGGCGGGATAAGTTCCCTTTTCTGTTCACGTAGTTCGCGATTCAAGTAAATCACGAAGTTGAATAAATTGAGATCGTGCTTGAGAAATGCATCGTTCTTGATATCGTCCAAATTACGCAATCGCATGTTGCTCAGTTCCGGAATGGTCACGCCCGGAACGTTCAGCTTGATGAATTGCTGTATCTCGGCGCCCAAATGAAAGTGGCGAAGGATGAGCCAGTTGGCGTTGGGACTAACGAATGTTTTCAGACTCCAGGAAAGAATATGGTGAAGCACCTTGGATGACGAGAAAGCATTCGGCAGAAAAATCTTCACCATCTGCACCAGCACAATAACGGTTCTGGCGATTGGCCGCGCCAACGGAAGCAGGAACTGCCGGCTCTTGGAGCTGGTGTCTTCAAGCCATGCGAGCTTGACGTCCTCATCGATAGGAATGCTGCTATCGAGGTACACGGCAAGCCACGGATTTGGATCGCGAGGATCGTGCTCCTGCTTGAGAAAATCCGGCGCGCTCTTCACAGTATGTGCTCCATCTGCATGACGTAAAGCTGCCCCGTGGCGCGCGCAGTATCGACGATGGCGGCTCCCGCGTTGCCTGATTGATCCTGCATCAACACGTATTCCACCGCACGAAGCCATCGTGCGAGGTGATTGATGTCATTAGCGCCATGGTATTTGAGAAAACGGAATGCTTGTTCGGGTAAGCGAACCTGCTTTCGTATCATCGGTAGCAACGCTGGAATGATCCGTTGCCCGGTTCCTTCGATGATGTAAATGCCTCCCAGCAAACCAACCGGATTAGGCCGCTGAGCCGACGAGAACATGTAGCTGTTCAATGCTTCGCCGCCGGGATTGCGACGCAGCAGATCGATATCCGGGATTTTTCCACCTGCGAGTTTGTAATCGTCGAACAAAATGTTGAAGTCGAATTGCTCGTCCGTCGCGTGCGCTTCGATGACGTCGCGCAGCTCTATGTAAGGCTCATCGATATGGCTTATCGCCGTACGCATCCACTTGCTGCCTTCGCGCACTTGCGGAATCCAACATTCCATCCATTTGATGTAATCGTCTATGGTGAATTCACCGGCGAGAATTTTCCGCACCATGGGCGTACGCCAAGCGCGAGAACGATACTCATGCCAGACCGATGCGAGGTCGCGCAATGTGGCGACAAGCAGTGGGTCTTGCCCAGGCTGCGCTTGATGCGGTGGTGGAACGACATCCGGCAGGTCCTTTTCAGCATCCGCCTCCACGACCTCAAGCAACATGAACGACACCGTGAAACGCCCAGACTCCGGGATAAAGCACAACACCTTATCCCCAGCGCGCGGCTTCTTCTCCCGCAGAAAATCCGCCAGCATGATGAATATCGAAGCGGCTCCCGTGTTGCCGCGCGTCGCCAGATTGCTGTACCAACGTTCACGCGGAATAACGAGTCCGGCGTTCGTCATCAGGCTTTCGATTACGCCGCTGAATTTTTCTGAAGAGTAGTGACAAAGAAAATGGTCGATCGCGTTTGGGTCGAACATACCGGCGCGCACCAACTCCGCGTATTCGTGAATGCCGACATCGAAGAGGTTAGGCAGAAGACGAATATCCTGACGCAACGTGAACGCGCCATCCTGTTCGGCATCGGCAAAGGAAGGGTAATCAAGGTAAGACTTGGGACGCTGCTTTTCCGGATAACCCACTTGCATGCACACGGGAAAATCGCCGCTGAACGAACGGGTATGCACCCAATTCAACTTCAACGAAATGGCGCCGGCCTTCGGCGTATCGCTAAGCAGGCAAGCGCCTGCGCCATCGGACAACATCCAGCGTAAAAAATGCGAATCGAAATCCGTATCGTAATTACGCGGCGCGAAGCGCGATTTCTTGAATAACCGTGAGGGAAACTCGCTGGTGACGACAAGCGCATTTTTGTGCGCCTTCAACTCGATAGCGTTCGCCGCATGCTTCATGGCGATGACGCCAGCCGCGCACACGCCTTGATGGCTGCTGGTTTCCATTGGCGGCGCGCCTAGCTCTCCCTGCAACATATTGGCGAATCCGGGCATTCCGGTGTCGCCGCCGGACGAACCAGTGCACAACAAGGTGATCTCGTGCAGATCGACATCGCCTCCATCGAGACAGTCGCGCACCGCCTGCGCCGCGAGGTCGCACGATGAGTAAAGCGTCTCACCAGTTTCGCTAATCGCATAGTGCCGCGTCTTGATGCCGTTATCGCGAAGAACTTGCCTTTTTATACGCTCGGAACTGCGATTTAACGGTGCGATATATTGGTCGATCGATTCGTTATCAATTGGCGGACCTGGGAGGAACAGACCGGCGTTTATGATGTACACCGAGTCGTAGCGTACTGGCAAATTGAGAATGAGACGGTTAAGGCGGTCGTTCATGCTTTCTCCGTGCGTAAAGAAACGCTGCGTAAACGGGGTATGAACAAACCCAAAACGAACACGCGCAGGCAATACCAGACAAAACTCTTTTCGATCAGCCGAGGATCAATGCGTCCCGCGATCGATTCATGCACTTCCGGCAAGCGGCTCCAATGCACATCGCAGTGGTCGTGATGCGCTGTATGGTAGCCGACATTGAAGAACAGCGGATTGAGCATGCCGATGAAATTTCTCGAATGATTGTAGTGCGATTTTTCGTCCGCATGCGCGTGTTGCAAATAGTTGGAGACAAGCAGAAAGAACAACGCCATCAACTGCGGGATCGCCACGAACAGCAATGCTTTTCGCCAGTCGATTGAAAAAACAATGGCCTCGCAAATCGCGAGTAAAAAATAGTGAGACACGATGCCGTAGAACTGCGTGCGTCGCCTTCGCCAAAGCATATGCAGGTGCGCCGCGACCAAGGGCATAAGCGTGCAGGCCGACTCCAGAGGATGAATCACAAATCCAAAGAGATTGTTATCGTCGCGATATCGGTAGGTGCGAGTGTAATCCTTGGGACCGTTGCGATAACAATGATGGTTATCCAAATGCGCGGGGAAGAAGACATAGCCGGGATGTCCCTGCAAGAGCGTGAACCAATAATCCGTCAGTCTGTTGAGAAGCGACGATCTCCATATCGGCAAGTGCGCATGATTGTGATGCATGGCGCCCACGGCGAACGCCATCACGAGCGAGGCCAGAAACAGAACGACATTGAAATGATCCAACCGCCACTGCAACAGCGGCAACGCCGTCGTGAAAATCATGTAGATCATGGTCTGCCAGTCCGCGCGATATTTCAGCATGGCTTTTCCGCCTTGACGCGTAACGGCGCCCCGACGCTATGAAGCTCATGCGCAATGGAGCAGTAAGCGCTGAGTAAATCGCAACTGTTATACGGCAATTTTTGATGTTCGCAGAACGCCCGCACATACCGGCTGGCCTCGCGTAAGTGCGGTCGAGGCAATGAAGGAAATAGATGGTGCTCGATCTGATAATTAAGACCGCCAAAAACAAAATCGCCAAGTGGGCCGGTTGCGATGTTGCGAGTGCTATTCAACTGACTATGTAAACGCCTCTCGGGCGGAGCCGGGTCGGCGAGCGGCATCGCCATATGGTTTGGGCTAAACACTGCGCCCATGTATAGGCCGGTGGCGAAATAATTTAGCGTGACGAATATCAATGCTGAAATAGGCGGCAGCACGTAAAGGACAAGGCTGAAGTATCCGATGTGATGCAATGCGATCAACAACAACTCGACGCCAAAGCCGCGCAGCCGTTGTTTCAATAGAAACGCCACGCTCAGCGCCCGGAAATAGGCGGCGACGCAGCCTAATAAAGGCAGATAAAACCAAACCTGATAACGAGCGATTGCGCGAAAATAGCCGTGCTTGCGAAGCGCCTCGGCATGACTAAATGTCAGCACCGGGTACATATCCGGGTCATGCCCTTGTATGTTGGTATGCACGTGATGCCGAGTGTGTTTATCTTGCCACCAACTGTTACTCAGTCCGGTGAGCAGGTTCCAATGAATCAACCCGAGAAACTGACGAACGCGATGACTGCGGAGGACTTGACCATGCTGGGCGTCGTGCCCGGTGAATCCGATTTGAACCATGGCGAAGGCGAGCAACAATGCGGCGGCGCAAAAAGTCGCTAAAGCCTCCGCGCTAAGGAGCAATGAAACGCTCGCCGCGAGGAAGGTGAAGTTCGCGACGACTCGGCCAGCGTACCAACCCGGCTTGCAGTCGAGAAGGCCTTGGCGCTTGAGCTCATCGCGTAGATCACGATAGGCGGCGTTCGTAGTTTGGAGAGAGACTTCCAATATTTGCGCTCCCGAGTGGCGACGTGAAATGTACGAATCCCGGTTTGCCGTTATTGAAGCGCAGTTCTGGAGCGGCGTCGAGCGGATCTACGCTTTCAAAACAAAGAAAAGTGTTCGGAATACGCGATGTTAGACCGCTACGCCACGAAAGCTAGGAGGGAGCCGCCTTGAACGTCAAACTTTAGAGAGGAAGGAGTGGCGCGCCCGACAGGACTCGAACCTGTTACCCTCGGCTTCGAAGGCCGATGCTCTATCCAAATGAGCTACGGACGCGTTGTTGAAACTGATTGGTGGGCCACACAACATCCCGAATTGCTAAATCAGCCCATAAACCCAGGAAGGCTTACAGGCCGCAATAATAACGCAGCCTCGTATGATTTGCGAGGCTGCATTGGAAAATTATTAATAGTGAGCAGCTTTAGATTTCTCTGAAACTTCTCTTTGTGCAGACGAGGCGCCGATCCGTTGTATGAATGTTTCCAGTTCGCGCGAGTAGTCCTCACGATTGTCACGTAAAATCGTGTTGTGATCGCCGGATTGAAACAGGACGAGCCGCTTATCCTTGCTGCCGGCCCACGCGAGTAGTCGTTCCGCATGGCTTTTATTAACCAGGCTATCATTTTCGCAATGCATGATTAGCAAGGGTCCCTGGAAGCGTTGCAGTTTCTCCTTAAGATCGAATTCCCTCCGCACCCCTTCAACTAACGCCTCTTTGCTTACTCTAAGCCTTCGCGCTTGATTATCAAGCCGCGTATCCTCAAGCAAATCGGCAACCGCGCTTTCCAAAATCAAACCCGCGATTTGTGGAAGCCGGTCTGCGAGTTCAATGGCGTAAAGACTCCCGAGAGAGCGGCCAAACACAATCACTTTTTCCGGCGCAACATTGAGTTTTCGGACAATGTGCTCTCCATCGTCTTTCATGGCTACCAAGGTTGGCCTGCTGCTCGAGGCGCCAAATCCACGGTATTCAGCAAAGCAAACGTTAATGCCAAGACTCGTGAATACTTTGCTATGGCCGGTTTCAATATAGTCATACGCAAGCTCTCCGTTGCCATGAAAATGCACAAGCGTCGCAAGAGTGGGATCCACCGGGAATAAGTGACAACCGAGTGTGGCTTCTCCAGTGTCAACGATGAAATTAGGCCGCGTATTTTTTTGACGCGGAAAAAACAGCCGGCGGGATACCACTGGATGATCCAAAAAATTCACCGGTTGGATTTTCTTGTATAGCGAAGAAAAGAAAGTTTTTAAGAAGCGCATCTTTGCAAGATCTTTCTAGGTTTTGTCTCGTTAAAACGACCAAGGTTATGAGGTGAGATGCCACGTTGCTTGTTGCAACCCGCTCGAAGAATCAATGCAATTGGGTATAGTTGACCGGCAGCCATCGAAATCCCTTTCCGTCGGCGCGCAAATGGCCCAGTCCAGGGAAAGGCAAGTGAGCAGCGCCGATCAAGTACCCTTGCTTAGCGGCTTTGGAAAACTCCTTTTTGCGCTCAGCTTCGGCTTCCTTGTTGTTGGCGTCAAACGTAATGGTCACGGAGGGGTTTTCCAATTGCACTGCTCCCACATGGATCAAGTCGCCCACCAGCACGAGCTTATCCCCTTTGCTTTCGACAATGTAACTGCTGTGCCCGGCAGTATGACCTTTGCTCGAATACGCTCTGACGCCAGGCGTCAATTCGGCGTCGCCGTCAAATGGCTTGTATTTTTCTGCGGCGACATACTGATTTATCGAAGTCATCGCGTTCTGGAAAAAACTTTTCGCCTCGGCCGGGGCCTTGTCCATGTTGGCCTGACTCAGCCAAAAATCCGACTCGTGCTTATTGGCGCGCACAATGGCGTTCGGAAAGGCGATCTGGCCATTGGTCATTAGGCCGCCAACGTGATCCGCGTGCATATGCGTAATGTAAATCTCATCAATCTGCTCCGGTTGGTAACCGGACGCTCTCAGGTTGGCGAGCAATTTTCCTAACGTTGGACCAAATAAAGTACTCGCGCCGGTATCGATCAGAATCAGCTTGCCCCCGGTATTGATGACGAATGCATTAACGGACGTCTCAAGCGGGCTTTTTAAATACGATTTGCTCAGCGCCTGAGTGACCTTCGTCGGCGTGGTGTTCTTCAATAGCTTTTCGACTGGCAGGTCGACCGTGCCGTCGCTCAAAGAAGTGACTTCAAAATCTCCTAGCATCATGCGAAAGAACCCGGGCGCTGCGGTTTTCGCCATCGGCGCCGCGGCAAAGACTGAAGCCGCGCTGAATGCGGAAATAGCCAAGGTGGCGAGAATTGCAACGGCGCGGACGCGCTTGATGGTGATCATTATTTTTCTCCTGAAGGTTAAATTACAAACGACGCGTTTATGGACGTCAGCACAATGTTGCTAAACATAAAACTTTTCGCGCAGTCGCCGCGCGATCGTTTGCACTACCGACGACGGGGCAGCAAGTGGATCGTCGAGGAAGGTCCCCAATAGCGAATGGTGGAGAACTGCAAGGCAAAGTCCATGCGATTGTACTTGCCAAGGTATTTCATGACCTTCGCCAGATTGTCGTTTCTGAGATGAAAGAAACGGATCAGTTTGTGGGACGTAGGCGAACCGACTTAACGCGCACATTGGCCGACTGATAGGAAGCTGACCAGCTGGAGTTCTTCGCAAATATCTTCAGCAAAAATCTAACTTTTTACAGTATATTTTGCAAAGGCCCCTGTTTGAAAGGTCGTCATGAGAGTCAGCTACATCCTGGTCTCCACCGAGCAGGCCCGCGAATCATAAATTGCAACTTTCAACCCGGGGGCAATCATGAATGAGAACTCTGAATCCTCAACGCAGCCTACACAGCAAGCAGTCGAAGGCATTACCGCGCGGACCGAAGTCAAAATAAATGCGCCTATTGAGGTGGTTTGGCGGGCGATGCTAGACCTTGAGGCCTATTCCGAGTGGAATCCCTTTATCGCAAAGATTGATGAAATAAAAGGCGGCGCCGAAGTCGGCGGACAATTTCGGCAGCACGTAAGGTGGGCCGACGGCAGCGAGGTTACATCGTGGGAACGAGTTGTCTCGAAGGTTCCTCCCATGGACGATGGGTCCGGGAAGAAGACGGCTACGTGGAGCTATCAAAGCGAGGGACTGACAAGTCATGTTGTTTGGGGGGTTCGTACGCAAAACCTGGAAGAGCTCCCGGATAATGGAACGAGCTACTCCACAGAAGAGCGGTTACATGGGGTTCTTTCCTGGGCTGCTGGTCCCCTGAAAGATGTACAGGATGGCTTCGAGCGCCAAGCAAAAGCATTGAAAGAGCGCGCTGAATTCCTTTACGAACTGGAACGAACTCAATTCCCTGCCAATGTCCCGATAAGCCGGCAATCATTCGAAAATTGGTCGCGTGAAATCCAAGTGCCTAACGTGTTGACATGCGTGCCTCGTACGCCTGAAGACATCGTCGATATCGTGAACTGGGGCGCCAAGAATGGTTACAAGGTTCGTCCCCGCGGCATGATGCACAATTGGTCGCAGCTGACCCTTTCGCCCACCGAGGACACAAGCAAAGTTTTGCTGGTTGACATGACTCAACATCTGACAAAGGTTGTCGAGCCTGTTAAACGCAATGAGGACGGCAGCGGCGTGATTACCGTCCAAGCTGGCATCACGGCGGAGAAGTTTCTGACGGAGCTGCAAAAAGAAGGTCTGGGATACGTTGCAACGCCCGGGCCGGGGGATCTCACAGTCGGCGGCATGATTACTGTCGCTGCGCATGGAACTGGACTTCCTCCTGTGAGCGGTGAGCCGTCCGCCAAGGGCCACACCTACGGCTCGATCAGCAATTCAGTGTTGTCATTA
>DATLHW010000077.1:0-2370 GCA_035539675.1 Burkholderiales bacterium
TTATTTGAATAGCTGGTGGCGTTAATGATGTATCGGCTTTCAACCAATGAGCGGAAGCCAGTGCGTTTGTCGTGGAGTCGCACTTGAAACAATTCATTTTTTGCGTCGAACTCGACGCCGCAGAATCCGCCGAATATCGCCAACTGATCCGTTCTTAGCAGTTCGTGCACCTTTACCGCATTCGTGAGCGGGAAGGACACTCGGTATGACATCCAAAGGCTACGGAAGCATTCATGAAAGCGTCGTTTGTCGTTCGGCGACAAGCGGTGCCATACATAATCAATGATGCCGTTCGTTGCGTAGATGACGGATTGCCATAGACGCCCTTCTTGGCCGGAGAGTTGAATCTCAGTGGAGAGGTAGTCGTAGGTTCCGGTCTTATTGTTTAGGATGCTGTCCAAATCTATTCGGGTTCCAGTCGCTTCTTCGATTTCCTTACGCAGTAGATCGCCGACAGCCGTGAGTGTTAGATGGCCTCCATGCTGCGCCGCCAGCGCGTCGATCTGTGACTTCGTAATGTTTCGCAGCACATGTTGCCGATTGCATGCGCCCCGTACGCTAGGAAGGCGGCCATTTCGTGAGACGCACACAATTTTGCCTCGGTGTCCTGCCTGGGCGAGCGAGAGCACCGCATCGATGGCGCTCAGGTTGGCGCCAAGCACGCATACGGCTTCGTCTCTTGGTATCTCATCAGTGAGGCGTCGGCAAGGGTATGGGCTATTGAAAAAACCTGGTTGACCGTTAAATTCCCGGAAGTTGGTTGATGGAAGATTGCCGATGCAAAGTATCACGCGGTTTGCGATATACGCGCCGGAGCGCCGTGTATCGAGGCATACTTGCTCGCTTCCGAGAAACAGCAGATCGACGACTTCATCGCGCACGGTGGTCACCGGAATGCCATTTATCGCGGCGGCGGTCATGGCTTCTTGATGAATGCTTTGCAGATAGCGACCGAATAGGCCGCGTGGAAGGAATTCGCCTGCTTCCACTAAAACATCGGGGTACTCCGAGCGCCAGTCTTTTTCATGTGTAAGCAGCCATCGCAAGAAATGTTCCTTGTCGTTTGCAACCGCAGACATCGTGTCGGCTCTGGTGTTAAGTAGATTGCAATCGGAATCAGTTTGATAGGCGTAACCTGGGCCGCTTGTATCTTGCGGCTCAAACAGCAGCACTTCGAAGTCGTTGCACTGCCCCCTGGAAATGGCTTGGCTCACCAGTTGATAAAAGTAAGAAGCCCCCACTGAACCACCCCCAACAATAGCAACCATCTCGCGCGTTTTTTTCATTTGAATCTCCTTTATTAATTGCATTGATTCAATAATGATTGCGAAAGCAACGCCGGTGTTTATGTCCTTTACACCGAGTGATTACATTGTCGTCACTGACGCAACGCTTAGCAGTATTCGCGGTCTTGCAGGTTCAGTTGAGAATTCCTCCTTTAAGTGCAAAATTTATAGAGCCCGTTACTATCGTGGAGTTTGGCGTGACGAAACAGATTGGCGTCCATCACTCGGAGGTCGTCGGACGCGACTACATCGGCGTCAATCTGCCGCAAGATGTCTCGATCGATATCGACTCCCGGAGCCGCCTCAATCAGATGAAGCCGGCCCCCTCTCAAGCGGAATACAGCCCGTTCCGTGATGTAAAGAACTTCCTGGCCTTTCTGCGCGCTCAAGCTGGCGTTGAAACTTAATTGGTCTACCTGGTCGACGAACTTACGGATTTCGCCTTCGCGAAGGATTCGTAGCTGGCCATCGCCGGTATCTATTCCAAGTCCCCGGCCGGTAAATGTTCCGCAGAAAACCACTTTGCGAGCGGATTGAGAGATGTTGACGAAGCCGCCTACGCCATTGATCTTGCCATTCAGGCGGCTGACATTCACATTGCCTTGGCGATCGATTTGGCCGAAGCCCAGGAACGCTACGTCGATACCGCCGCCATCATAAAAATCGAATTGGGAGGGCTGATCGAGAATCGCTTGCGGGTTACGGGACGCGCCAAACGAAAGGCCGCCAGCGGGGGTGCCGCCGATCGCCCCGGATTCAACAGTCAACATGACATTGTCGTCGTGCTCCTCCATCATGACGCGAGCAATGTATTCGGGTGTTCCGATTCCGAGGTTGATGATTGGCGATTCGCGCTGTGTCGTTTCCATGTAGGCGCGTCGCGCGATAATTTTCTTGGCATCCAGTGGAAATGGTTCGTTTTGGGGTTTGTTGACCAATCGAGATGCGCCGGTGTAGCTCGCATTGAACCTCTCGCCATAGGTTTGCCAGTGATCAGCGTGGTCGGCTTGCACAAGATAATCCACGAAGATTCCCGGTATTCGTATTTGGTGTGTCGGTAGGGTGCCGGCCTCGACGATTTCCA
>DATLHW010000078.1:0-11390 GCA_035539675.1 Burkholderiales bacterium
TATTTTAAAGTGTTACCGTTTAGATCAGACAAATAGTAAAGCCCCTGCTATTGTTTCGCTTTGGGTGATTGAATCGCCGCACAATGGCTTTATTGGTGAATCGGTACTTGGAAGCAAGTTTTCTCAATGCGTTAATAAAGAAGTCAAGAATTTAATCGCTGAAATCTAGGCTAAATAGAGAATATTTTAGGGGTAGGAGAAAATGGCGATTATTTAAGTAGAATTAATCGTCTGTAAGGATCTGGTAGCAGGGCTTGAAAAAACTGCTGTAATTGTCAAAATAGCTTTAACCTCTGGTTACGCATCGGTAGACGCAGGAACACATGGCAACGAAGCATCGCGAAGGCACTGTCCTAGAGACGCGTAAAGCAAAAGTGAAGCCGCCGCCGATGTATAAGGTAGTGCTTTGCAACGACGACTTTACACCGATGGAGTTTGTTGTAATTGTGCTGCAAAAATTTTTTGGCATGAATCGTGAACAGGCGACGCAAATCATGCTCAAAGTGCATAGAGAAGGTAGAGGAATCTGTGGGATTTTTCCGAAAGATGTGGCGGCTACCAAGGTGGAGCAAGTCATATCTTTCTCTCGGCAGCATCAGCATCCTCTACAATGCGTAATGGAGGAGACTTAAACTCCGCAGGTGATGAAGGGAATATGACATGATTGCGCAAGAGCTCGAAGTCAGTCTCCATATGGCGTTTGTGGATGCCCGCCAAAAACGGCACGAGTTCATTACGGTGGAGCATCTTCTGCTCGCCTTATTGGATAACCCTTCAGCAGCTGATGTCCTACGCGCTTGTGCGACTAAAATGGACGATTTGCGTAAGGCGTTGGCTGATTTTATTGCTGAACACACACCTATAGTCGCTGGTAACGAGGATGTCGATACGCAACCGACCCTAGGTTTCCAGCGCGTTATTCAGCGCGCCATTTTGCATGTGCAGTCTTCCGGTAAAAAGGAGGTTACAGGTGCTAACGTGCTGGTGGCGATTTATGGTGAAAAGGATTCTCATGCTGTTTACTTCTTGCATCAGCAAGGAGTAACTCGTCTTGATGTTGTTAACTATATCTCCCACGGTATTAGTAAGGTTCCCCAAGATAAACCATCGTCCCAGGAAAGTGGGGAGGATGGCGAGCAGGAGGCGACGCCCGGCGGCGCTTTGGAGAATTTCACTCAGCACTTGAATGGCTTGGCGCTTGCAGGAAAGATTGATCCTTTGATCGGGCGGGAAAAGGAGCTTGAGCGAGTTATTCAAATCCTTTGTCGTCGACGTAAAAATAATCCGTTGTTGGTAGGTGAGGCTGGCGTAGGTAAGACTGCTATTGCCGAGGGTTTGGCGCGTCGAATTGTAGAAGGGGAAGTGCCGGAAATTTTAACCAAATGCCAAGTTTATTCCTTGGACATGGGCGCTTTGCTTGCAGGCACCAAATACCGTGGAGACTTTGAGCAACGCTTAAAAGCTGTATTAAAGCAGTTGGTTGATAATCCAAACGCGATTTTATTCATAGATGAAATCCACACGTTAATCGGTGCAGGTGCTGCCTCGGGCGGTACTTTAGATGCTTCGAATTTGCTTAAACCTGCGTTGTCAGCTGGACAGCTAAAGTGCATTGGGGCGACGACCTACAATGAATTTCGCGGCATTTTTGAGAAAGATCATGCGCTGTCTCGTCGATTTCAAAAAATTGATGTTAACGAGCCGTCCGTTCAAGAAACGGTGGAGATCTTACGCGGATTAAAGTCCCGCTTTGAAATTCATCACGGAGTGAAATACACCCCCTCTGCATTGACAACTGCGGCAGAGTTATCCGCTAGATACATCAATGATCGCCATCTTCCCGATAAGGCGATCGATGTTATTGACGAAGCAGGCGCAGCGCAGAAGATCCTCCCGAAATCTAAGCAACGCAAAGTAATTAGTAAGCACGAAATCGAAGAGATCATCGCCAAAATTGCGCGAATTCCTCCAAAATCGGTATCCAGTGATGATCGGAATGTATTGAAGACATTGGATCGCGATCTCAAGGCCGTTGTTTTTGGTCAAGATCAGTCGATCGATGCGCTTTCTAAAGCCATAAAGATGGCGAGGAGTGGACTTGGCAATCCACAAAAACCCATTGGCTGTTTCTTATTTAGCGGTCCTACCGGTGTCGGTAAAACAGAAGTGGCGCGGCAGCTTGCCTACTGTATGGGAATTGAATTACTCCGTTTTGATATGTCGGAGTATATGGAGCGACACGCCGTATCGCGTTTGATTGGAGCGCCTCCTGGTTACGTTGGGTTTGATCAGGGAGGCTTACTAACGGAAGCAATTACCAAACACCCTTATTCTGTATTGCTGCTGGACGAAATTGAGAAGGCCCATCCGGATATTTTCAACGTTATGCTTCAAGTAATGGACCATGGCACCCTCACGGATAACAATGGGCGCAAAGCGGATTTTCGTAATGTGGTTATTGTAATGACGACAAATGCCGGCGCCGAAATGCTCAATAAGACTAGTATCGGCTTTACTCTTACTAAGAAGCCCGGCGACGAAATGGCCGAGATTAAGCGAATGTTTACGCCTGAATTTCGTAATAGGTTGGACGCTATAATTTCCTTCGCGCCACTTGATGAGGAAATCATTCTGCAAGTTGTTGACAAATTCTTGATTCAATTAGAGGCTCAGTTGCAGGAAAAGAAAGTGGAGGCGATTTTTACTGATGCGCTGAAGAAGTACTTGGCAAAAAATGGTTTCGATCCATTAATGGGCGCTCGGCCAATGGCGCGTTTAATTCAAGATTCCATTCGCAGCGCCCTGGCTGACGAGCTTCTATTTGGTCGGTTGGTGGATGGCGGTAGAGTGACGATAGATATTATTGATGGCAAGCTTAAACTTGTTTTTGCGGAGGAATCTGCGCCTGTAGCTTAAAAGAATTTGAATTTACCAAGTAAACCGCCGGTAACCCCGGCGGTTTTTTTATGGAGGATGTCGGAATTAATGCGAGGGCGCGTGAGCGCACTTTTGCACTGAATACATGTCCCGCGCAAAGTTTAAAAGTCGAGCGTGACTATCCAAAGGCCCATGTTATGGTGGCTGGGCAACGTTTGGCTTGAGGTGCGACGTCGAGGGAAATGTTGTGATGGTTTCAGCCCATTGAAGGCGCGATTATGTTTTTTTCACCCCACATAAGTTCCCGGGTTCAATATTACTGTTGCAGTGCAAAAGAATGCTTGTGAATCGGAGTCTGCGAATGCTATATTTATAAGTAACACGAACGTTTGTTTGAAATTTGAATGCAACGTTTTTGTGGGAGGGTGATGCCATATTTGTGTGCATCACACCTTTCTGGGTTTATAGAAGTTTGATCCTGGCTACTCCGTGATTTACCGACCCTTCGATTTATCTGCGCCTTTAAGAAATTTTGAGGGCGATTTTATTTTGCGGTAAACGAGGGCGGCTAGAGATTTGCATGTCCGATCTCTGCCAGTTTCCTTTAACCGGTTTTTGTAATTTGAGGATTAATCATGACTGACAAACTGGACGTTGCACGAATTAAGAAAGATTGGGCAGAAAATCCACGCTGGAGAGGTATTGAGAGAGGGTATACGGCGGAGGATGTCGTGCGACTGCGGGGTACCGTGCATATTGAGCATTCATTAGCTCGTCGTGGGGCTGAAAAGTTATGGAAACTAATGAATGAGACGCCTTTTGTGAACGCGTTGGGCGCGTTGACGGGTAACCAGGCAATGCAGCAGGTTAAAGCTGGATTAAAGGCAATTTATTTATCGGGTTGGCAGGTGGCGGCGGATGCAAATCTGGCTGGGCAAATGTACCCCGATCAATCACTGTATCCATCTGATAGCGTACCGTCTGTCGTTCGACGAATAAACAACACTTTTATCCGAGCGGATCAGTTGCACCATGCCGAAGGCAAGGATGAGGTCGATTTTTTCGCGCCCATTGTGGCTGATGCGGAAGCTGGTTTTGGTGGCGTATTGAATGCTCATGAGCTCATGAAGTCTATGATTGAAGCCGGCGCGGCAGGTGTTCACTTCGAAGATCAATTGGCGTCCGTAAAAAAATGTGGTCACATGGGCGGAAAAGTATTAGTTCCTTCTCGCGAAGCGGTCGACAAGTTGATTGCGGCGCGCCTTGCGGCGGATATCATGGGTGTTCCAACAGTCCTTGTCGCTCGCACCGATGCCGAAGCTGCGGATTTGTTAACTTCTGACGTTGATGAAAATGACAAGCCGTTCTGTACCGGAGAACGTACGGTAGAAGGATTCTATCGAACAACGCCAGGGCTTGAGCAGGCTATTTCTCGCGGTCTTGCCTATGCGCCTTATGCCGATTTGGTATGGTGCGAAACCGGTAAGCCTGATCTGGAATATGCGAAAAAATTTGCTGAGGCGATTCACAAGAAATTCCCAGGCAAGTTACTCGCATACAATTGTTCTCCTTCTTTTAATTGGAAACGCAACTTGGATGATGACACCATCGCTCGATTCCAACGGGAGTTAGGCGCCATGGGGTATAAATTCCAGTTCATCACCTTGGCTGGTTTCCATTCATTGAATTACAGCATGTTTAATCTTGCTTACGGGTATGCCCGGAGCAATATGTCCGCCTTTGTGGAGTTGCAGGAAGCCGAATTTGCTGCTGCAGAGAAAGGCTTTTCCGCAGTTAAACACCAGCGCGAAGTTGGCACGGGTTACTTTGATGCGGTAACGCAAGTAATTCAAGGAGGGCAGTCATCGACTACAGCGCTTAAAGGGTCTACAGAGGAAGAGCAGTTTACGCGCACCGCGCACTGAGGCGTCATTGACATCCAAGACGCCCGAGAGAATACGCTCGGGCGTCTTGGTGTTGTACTGTACAGTACGGTAAAGCAATTGCTTGACACTGGAAGCTGCGAGCGTAGCGTGGCAAGCCGACATAAGAGGTGGTTTCGTAAACCGACTTCAGCCAGTTGGCGATTGTTTGTTCATACGATATGAAGCCAAATCAGGCAAATCCATAATAGCCAACAAGACAGGCGACAAGAAGGAGTGCGATAAATATGAGCAGGCGCCACCCGCTGTTGCCCTTTTTCTGTACCTCTCGCTCTGAAAGCAGTTGTTGAAGGTAGGCAGGCGTCTCAACAATCATTGATGGATTACGTGGGGAAGGTATGTTCGTTTCTCTTCCGGAAACGTTCGGAGCTTTGGCTGTGAAAGACGTTTTCTCCTGTGAGGAAAAAGTTTTTAACTCGGAATTCTGTTGTTTCACCTCTTCTTCAAGCTCGGTGAGAAGTCGCTTGAATGTTTGCGTCTCCTTAGCCAATGCTTCTGCCTCTTCCGCATAACTATGCGCGACCGATACAGGAGTGCTGGGTTTGGGAGGAGGCGTTTTAGATAGCGCTCCGCTACCGCAGCCATGGCATTGCGTTGCATTTTTCTGATTTACTGTACCGCACCGCTCACAGGCCTTTAAGTCTTGGGGAGCGCCGCAATTCATACAGAAATTTGCGTATGCAGGATTTTCAAATTCGCAAAATGGACACTTCATAGTGCACTACCGCCATAAGGTTAGGTTTTCAGTATGGCAAAGAAGAGCAACAACCAAAAGCGACAAATTTACTAACTTGATTGCATAGCGCAGAGCGCAATCATTTGTCACGTCTAAGTTGGGTGTCTATAAATATTTTCTTATTAAACCAACTACCACTCCAAAAATCTCAAATGATTCGCGAGCGCGGATGGGGGCATAAGCTGGGTTAGCCGGACGAAGCAGAAAGCCGCTCTTGTCCCGATCCAGATATTTGAGGGTGAACTCATCATCAACTATAGCGACCACCATATCCCCAATGTCTGCTGACAGTCTTTTCTCCACGACTACTATATCGCCTTCTTGCACGCCAGCGTCAATCATGGAGTCTCCCTTGACGCGAACCAATACTGTTTTAGATGGCTTTTCGATTAGAAACGCATCGATTGAAAGAACGTCGTGCGATTGATCGCTTACCGGCTGAGGTAAGCCTGCTCGGACAGAATCTGCGGCTATTCGCTCAAAAAAGCGTGCTCCTGGCTTTAGGCGATTGCCGGGAGAAGTGTCAAGGAATCCTGCCAATTTAAGACGCGCTACGAGTGCCGCCACAGATGACTTGGAGCGTAAGCCAGTTAATTGGCCAATAGTGGCAAAGGACGGCAGTATCCGATGGCTGGCGTAGAAGTCCTGTAAGGTTTCCAAATAGTTTTGATCGCTCATGCATTAAAAATACAGAACGTTCGTTCTTTGGTCAAGCGCTTGACCGGATTTAGTTGCGAGTATCGTAGTCGTTGATTGAAGTGATAGGTTCTAGCTGCTTTTTCTACTAATTTTTGCACAGGGATCTTTTGGCCGTTGTGGTTTCCAAGGCGCGAAGAGACGGAAAGACGCTTTGGCTCGGAGGTCTGACTCGCCGAGTAGTTGCGATGCTGAGGCGTCATCTACGATTGATGCAGTCGCGTTAGTGTGCCCCACTGGGCCGCCCAAAATTCCGCTGGAGAGCGTGTAAATCCACTCTTGGCGAATTGATGCCAGCGCCCCGTCGTGAAGCTCATCAATAAATTGGCGGTAGCTGTTGCATCATGGGTTGCGCCAATCTCGCCAGCGCTAGCTGCGATGCGCAAACTTTGGCGCAATGTGGCTTCCAGTCGGTCATGTAATTGGTTAATGCGATTTTGCAGCCGCTCGTCTTCATTAACCAATACGTCGCCAATCAGTACCCGAGTCATACCAGGATTCTTCTGAGCAAAGCCTAAGAGAATGCTAATGGCCCCTTCGACTTGCTTCATTCCCGAAGGCTCTTCTGAGCAAAGTTTATTGATAAGGCTAAACAGAGTTTGCTCAATAAATTCGATTAGGCCCTCGTACATTTGCGCTTTACTAGCGAAGTGCCGGTAGAGCGCCGCCTCCGACACATTCAACTTGGCCGCAAGCGCCGCTGTGGTGATTTTTTCGCTTTTTGGATTTTCAAGCATCGCCGCAAGCGCTTGCAAAATCGCTTGTTTTCGCTCCCCCGGTTGAGCCATATCTCGTTATCCTTTTTGAAGGCTTCACGTTATTTAATTAGCCGCAAAAGAAAAGCTCTTCGATGCTCAAACCCAACATTCGATAAATATTAATCCATTTAAAAAACTGACGAATACTCCTCAAGAAATTCGATGCGCCATGAGGCTATTCCAAAAACTCTGCTTTGATCTACCAGTATCTACCGGCGGCCGCCGAAAATGGACCCTAATACTCCCCGCACAATCTGCTGACCCAGGCGACTGCCAATCGCACGGGCTGCGCTCTTTGCTGCGGCCTCCAAGATACTCTCTCGACCGCGTCCTTTGCTACTTGAGCCTGAACTCCCCGGCAAACCGAGCGAATCAAGAACTCCTCCAAATGTTCCTGAGCTTTTTGATTGTTCCTGCTCGGCTTGCGCAGTTTGCGCAACAACGCGAGCCTTGAGTTTTTCGTAGGCGGATTCGCGATCCTCTTCCTTCTCGTATTGTCCATGGATGGCGGAAGCCTTGATCGCGTCTTGCCGCTGCTCGGGGGTGATCGGGCCAATCTGAGAGACGGGCGGATATACATACACGCGCTCAACTATTCCTGGGCGACCCTTTTCATCGAGGAAGCTCACCAGCGCCTCTCCAACGCCGAGCTCGGTGATGGTCTTCTGCACATCGAGTTCCGGATTGACGCGGAAGGTTTCGGCGGCGGCTTTGACTGCTTTTTGATCTCGGGGGGTGAACGCCCGTAAAGCATGCTGTACGCGGTTACCCAGCTGCCCCAGAACGCTATCGGGGACATCGAGAGGGTTCTGGGTAATGAAATAAATGCCCACCCCTTTGGAGCGCACCAGGCGCACCACTTGCTCGATCTTTGTCAACAGCGCTTGCGGGGCTTCATCAAAAAGCAGATGCGCCTCATCAAAGAAAAACACCAGCTTGGGTTTATCGCGATCCCCCACTTCAGGCAATTGTTCGAAGAGCTCAGCGAGCATCCAGAGGAGAAAAGTCGAATAGAGACGCGGACTCTGCATAAGCCGGTCGGCGGCAAGAATATTTATTACTCCGCGATTGCCATCGGTTTGCATCAGGTCGTCCAGATTCAACGCGGGCTCGCCGAAGAATTTTTCTCCGCCTTGTTGTTCCAGCGTCATTAGACCACGCTGTATTGCGCCAATACTGGCTGCTGAAATATTGCCGTATTCTGTAGTGAATTGCTTTGCGTTTTCTCCTACGTGCTGCAACACGGCGCGCAAATCTTTGAGATCGAGCAACAGCAGGCCATTGTCATCGGCGATTTTGAAGACTAAAGAGAGCACGCCCTCCTGAGTCTCATTGAGATTGAGTATCCGCGCCAAAAGTAAGGGGCCCATTTCCGATGCAGTGGCGCGCACGGGATGACCCTGTTCGCCGAAGACATCCCAGAAGGTTACAGGGCAACCGACGAACTTGACGTCATTGACGCCGAGTAACTTAAAGCGCTCGGCAAGTTTGGGCGACTCTCCCCCTGGCCTGATGAGTCCGGAAAGATCGCCCTTAACGTCGGCCATAAAAACCGGAACCCCAATATTAGAGAGGCGCTCGGCCATAACTTGTAACGTGACGGTTTTGCCGGTGCCTGTGGCGCCGGCTATCAAGCCGTGGCGGTTCACCATGGAGGGCAAAAGGGCGAGGTCGGATGGACCTTTGGCGATGATCAAGGGATCTGGCATTGTCGAGGCGCTTTGATTGAGGGTCTTTCAGGATGTTACCATTACGCGCTTTAGAACTAAACGAGCGGTATACAGCATGGCTGGTCATAGTAAATGGGCAAACATCAAGCACAAGAAAGCAGCCACCGACGCGAAGCGCGGCAAGATTTTCACTCGGTTGATTAAAGAAATTACCGTTGCTTCCCGTTTGGGCGGCGGCGATCCCAACAGCAACCCGCGCTTGCGCCTTGCTGTCGACAAAGCTTATGACAACAACATGCCCAAGGACACGATCGAGCGCGCTATTAAGCGTGGTTCGGGTGAACTGGAAGGCGTCACTTACGAAGAAATTCGCTACGAAGGTTACGGTATCGGCGGCGCCGCGGTTGTCGTGGATTGCATGACGGATAACAAAACGCGCACTGTTGCTGACGTTCGCCATGCGTTCTCGAAGCATGGCGGTAACCTTGGAACGGACGGTTCAGTCGCATTTCTTTTCAAGCATTGCGGTCAATTGGTGTTTGCGCCAGGCACGGACGAAGATGCGCTGATGGAAGCGGCGTTGGAGGCCGGCGCCGAAGATGTCGTCACGAACGATGACGGTAGTATTGAGGTAATCACGGGGCCGTACGATTTCACGGGTATCAAGGCCGCGCTGGAGAAGGCGGGACTTAAGGCGGAATTCGGTGAGGTCACCATGAAGCCGACGACCGAGAATGCATTCAGCGGCGAGGATGGCGTGAAAATGCAGAGGCTTATCGATGCGTTAGAGAGCCTGGACGACGTGCAAGAGGTATATACGACCGCCATCATTGAGCATTAATCGAATTCTCCCTCACGTCCCTTGCCCGAGTCTACGTCGCTTATACGGCTATTGCTGGGCATTGGATGGACGGTTCATCAAGCAGGTCTTTTGGAATTAAATCAATCATGATCAAAAAAGCATTCGTAGTGTTTTTCCTTTCGATCGCGGCGTTTTCGCAAATGGCGTTGGCGGACGACATGACGCCCGCGAAGCGAGCCGATATACGCGCATTACTGCAGGCGAGTGGCGGTCCGAATATACCGCAGCAGTTTGCCGCGATGGCGTCCCTGGACGTTATTCAAAAAATTCGGCATCGGCCGGATTTTACGCCTAAGATCGGCCAAGCGATCCAGGAGGAGCTGCTGGGCGTTTTCAATGAAGGCATGAGCCCGACAGGCGCGCTTTCGGAGAAGATTGAGCAGGTATATGGGAAGCATTACACGCACCAGGAGATCAAGGATTTGCTGGCTTTTTTCCGCAGCCCTATTGGACGGAAATACGTGGGGACTTCCGTAAATGTTAGTCGGGATGTACTGGCGGCCGGGCGCGCATGGAGTGAAAGCGTTACGCCGGCAATTCAATCGCGTCTTCGAAATCGATTGAAGAAAGAGGGCTTTGACGCCGGGTCTCCAAATGCGAATCAAGATAAGGCTCCGTCGGGCCAAACGTCGCCGACCGCACCTGCTAAGTAGGCGCGACCTCCGGGGTTAGCCACGAAGCGCATGCGAATTCTTGGTATAGATCCTGGTTTGAGAATAACTGGCTTTGGCGTTATAGAGAAAGTCGGCTCGCAGCTTCGTTATCTCACCAGCGGGTGCATCAAAACGTCTGTTGCTGAATTGCCTGAAAGGCTAAAGACGATACTGAATGGGGTGCGTGAAGTCATCGAAGCCAATGTCCCCGATCAGGTGGCGGTAGAGAAGGTTTTCGTAAACGTCAATCCACAGTCGACGCTTCTGCTTGGCCAAGCCCGCGGCGCGGCGATTTGCGCGGCCGTGTTTCACGAATTGCCGGTGAGCGAATATACCGCCTTGCAAGTGAAACAAGCGGTGGTTGGAAACGGTCACGCTCACAAGGATCAAGTACAGGCGATGGTAATGCGACTGCTGAATTTGCCGGGGGCGCCATCGCCGGATGCGGCTGACGCCCTGGCTTGCGCGATCTGCCATGCTCATGGTGGTTGCGGGCTGGGCAATTTGGCGACGTCGGGTTTTCGAGTACGCAAGGGGCGTCTTGTTTAGCATTTTCGAGTTAATGCGCCGACTCAAATTCAGTCGTGAAGTTTATGCCCGTTTTTCAGAGGGGTATTGAATGTCCGCAACCCTCTTAAAGGCTGTCATTTTCGATATGGATGGCCTGATGCTGGATACG
Source organism: Burkholderiales bacterium (assembly GCA_035539675.1). Lineage (GTDB taxonomy): Bacteria > Pseudomonadota > Gammaproteobacteria > Burkholderiales > DATLHW01 > DATLHW01. The sequence goes on from DATLHW010000078.1 coordinate 10,875, forward strand.
GAGCGTATCGCGCTCAAGGCGCTTAGCGAGGCGGCTATTTCCTTGGGCTATCCCTGGCGAGAAGAGATTGGATTGGCGATGGTGGGCCTGAATATTCGCGACTCCGACGCCGTGGTGGCGCGCCATCTTGGCGCAGGCTATGCGATTGAGCCATTACGCGCGGCGTTCGGTGAGCGTTATTTGATGGCGCTGGAGGCGGAGCCGATACCGATTAAACCCGGCTTATTGGGGTTTCTGGATTGGCTAGAGGAGCAGAGCGTGCCCAAGGCCGTGGCCACTTCAACGCGATCCGAACGGGCAAAGCTCAAACTTGATCGCGCAGGCATTAGCCATCGATTTCAACTTATCGTGTGTGGCGATCAGGTTTCAAGAGGGAAGCCCGAGCCGGATATTTTTCTTGCCGCGGCCGAAGGTCTGAGGGTCGCTCCAGAGGATTGTCTCGCTTTAGAGGATTCAGGCCCGGGAGTGCGCGCCGCGACGGCGGCGGGCATGAAGGTGATTATGATCCCGGACGTA
>DATLHW010000079.1:0-3065 GCA_035539675.1 Burkholderiales bacterium
GCTGAAATTTGTGAGTGGCTCTACGAAGACACCAAAGATCCGAGGTACCGAGATTTGGCATTAGACTGGGCGAAGAAAAATCAAACATTCCAGCCGTGGTTCGCCTGGGCCTATGCGATGGAAGCGAAACTCACACGCAATCCAAGAGAACGAAATCGAGCAATCGCAATGGCTTACTACCTGGACCGGAACTCGGAAAGGCTTTCGAAGATTCCGAAACGAGAGATCGATGCAGCCGTGAAGGAATTCGGCCGAAATAATCCGTTCTTGAAGAAGCCGAAATCGACGAGGCGTGATTCGGTTTAGCAGACGGGATAAAGACGGGTTGGCGAGTGGCCTCGATCGTGCTTTTACGAAGGAGCCGCAGTCCGCTTAATTTCACATTAGACCGCTCAAGATGCCACGAACCAGTTCATCCACCGAATACGAACGCAAGCTTCTGGCAAACATTGGCGAGCACGGCTGGCAATGCACCAGCGTGACAGGTGATGAAAGCAGCCCGTCGTTCTCGTACACCATTGGCCTGTTCCAATCGTTCGGCCATCCGGAGTTAGTAATCTTTGGCCTCAATCCCAAGACATCACACCGCGTACTCAGTATCGCAGCCAGGGCCGCCGCCGCAGGCAAACCGTTGGACCTGCAGCAGCCGACCGATGCGTTGCTGGAGGACTATCCTTGCGTCTTCGTCAAAGTCCCGGAATCCGAATACGACAGCTTTGTCCTGTCTACGTGCTGGTACTACGAGGGATGTTCATTTCCTCTGTATCAAGTGGTTTGGCCATCGATGGAGGGCCACTTTCCTTGGAACGCATTGGCGACCGATGAATTCCGAGCGACGCAGCCGATACTGGGTTCATACGCGCGTGGCTCCTAACGCAACAGGAAGAGATGCACGATAACATCTCGACAAGGAAGAACTGTCTTCCGGCAGACTTTGGCTGTCTCCATCTAACCCCTTACCTCAAACATGCGAGCTTATGTCACCAACCACATTTAGAGGTCTTGTTCTATTCTCGGTGCTTTTGGAAATCGGCGCTGCAACTGTCGACCTATTGATCCCTGGTCTCATTCCGAATTCGCTTTCCCAGGCACTTGAGAACGAACCGCTGCCTAGTGTATTTAATAACCTATGGCTTTCGTTTCTTCTTTTTGTCCCGTGGGCAGTCATAACACTTGTCGGCATCGTAGGACTTCTATTCTTCAAGGGTTGGGCGCGCTCTCTATCCTTCTATTCCACAGTTCTTGGTTTAGGGCTCTATCCATTTCTTGGTCCTACGCTCACATCGGGATGGTCAAGCGCATTATCCGAAGCCTCCTTCATGACGTGGGGAGCCGTGTTAGCGCTGGCCTATTACGCGCCCTTGGCCGAGCGTTTTGAAGTGAAAAACGATGCACCCTAGCCAAGCTCCGTTGGCCCCCGTTAACTTTTGTCGTAGGGACTATGACTCCAGAGATCAATGCCATTCAGGCCTGCAAATATCTGTACTTGCACTCCATTGCCGAACCCGAAGATGGTGGAATTCGTCTTGTTCTCCACGAAGCCACCAGCGGTGGCCCAATAGATCATGACACTCTTGCCGCTGAGACGATGCCTGAAGTCCGCAAGCTACTGGCGCAATGTAGCGCCATTGTTCATGGCCCAGGTTGCAAGGTCTTCACAATCACTTGGGCAACGTACATCGGCTACTCCGTGGAAAACGAGAGTTATGCTCTACCTGAGCCGCCAACTTCAGTCGGCGTCCGTCGCTTGTTCATTGAATACACAAAGTCCGCTTACCTTGAATACCTTGCCAAAATGTCTTTCGCCTCAACGGAGTATCCCGGCCCATTTAAGCATTGGGCTGTCCACTGTCTCGACCACATCATAAATGTCGCCTCTACCGAGCAGCCCACCATTGCGTTGGGCAATTACGCCTGACCATTCTTAACCAAGACGCCGGTAACGCTGTTTACCCTTCGCTTGGCTCTCCATCGGCGGCCGGTGATTTCAAATGCCAACCATTAAAAATGCTCCGTTTAACTCTTCTCTTATTTCTTGCATTACCAATCTCTACAAACGCCGCTGAAAGCGTTTGCTTTGGAGCCCCAAACAAAGGACGTCTTGAAGGCGGCGTTCAAATCGTAGAATCCGGTAGCAACTTCTCGCCATATAGCTCTTTGGGCGTCAGTCTCGGCCGCACCTACGTGCATTCCAAAGTCGCGCAGGTGATTTTGGATGCCTATACAACGGTAAGTCAGTCACTGCCCAATACGATTTTCGTCTATGGCGAATCAGGCTGGGCCAGCGGCGGACGCATTAAGCCGCATCGCACGCATCAAAATGGGCTAGCGGTAGATTTCATGGTTCCTGTCCTCAATTCCGAGGGCCGGTCCGTTCCATTGCCAACCGACGTATCAAACAAATTCGGTTACAGCATCGAGTTTGATAGCTCCGCTCGTTACAACGACCTCACCATAGACTTCGAGGCCATCGCGGAACATCTTTATGCCGTGCATGGAGCTGCACAGAAAAACGGCATTATGGTGGCGCGGGTTATCTTCGAGCCTTCGTTTATTCCAAAGCTCTACAAGACAAAACGTGGCGCCTTCATCAAACGAAGCATCACGTTTATGCAGGGCCAAGCATGGGTGCGTCATGATGAGCATTACCACATTGACTTCACGGTTCCTTGCAGGCCGTTGAGCAGCCGGGGGGATAGGTGACAGAAAAGTCGGGGGACATGAGCGCCAGAGCGTGGTTTGTCCAACTGTTGCCGATATCCATGAACTACAATGTCACCAGACCGTACCGTGAGCATGCCTAACCAGACGTTCAATCGCGATGTCCCAATATGAAAAACGCATCGTCATTCACTGCGGAGCCTGGAAAACGACTATGGGCCGGCGGCTTCGATTTTCTCGCGATCTGCGTCGTTTTTCTCGCAATCGGCGTCACAGGCGAACAACTTGGTCTTGATCTGGCTCGGTGGGTAGTATTTGGAATGGTGTTCTTTGCTTACCATTTCGGTTGTCTTGTTGCCCGCGAAGGGCGCACGCTTGGGAAGACTGCGGTGGATATTTGTGTC
>DATLHW010000080.1:0-4628 GCA_035539675.1 Burkholderiales bacterium
TTTTCTCTTGCACAAGAGGCGGAAGGCGTTGAGAAAACCGGCTTGTTCAAGTCAGCCCAATCGGAAGTGGTTCGCGCCCTGTATTGGGAACACGGGCAAACGCCTGCGGCTAAGGACGCGTCTAATTTATTAAGACAGCTCAGCCGCTCCGAATATGGACATGTCGATAATTTATTCTCCGCCGATTACCCCTATCGATCGTTTTACCCGACTTGGCAGACTGGTGATACAACTGAAACATTGATCGTGAAGGCGGAAGCGGCGTTAAAGAACTCCACATCGAGCTTTGGGCCGGTTATAAATTTAGTTCAACTTTACGACAAGAAGTACGAAGAAAAAATCGACCATTTATTCCATTCCATTGAGGGCCGCTTTATCGGAAACCCGAATCGCGCCATTCAAATGGGCAAGCATTTTTTGAAGAAGGGAAATATTCAAAAAGCCGAATCGCACTACCGTGAGAGTATCAAGACGCAGCCCGGTTATTGGCCTTCTTACATGCACCTCGGCGTACTGCTTTTTGAGAACGGGCAGACTGATAATGCGGCAAAGCTCATCATGAGTTACCCTGGGTTCAAAAAGGATTCTGGCCAGAATCGTGTTCAAGTTTCAAACAATGCTTATGAAGCAGGTTCGCTCTTTTATTGGAGCGGAAACTTTTCGTACGCCACTCCTCTTTATCGATTAGCCGCAGACCAAGAAACCGGCGCGGACTCTGACATGTCTAGCGATATACGCCTCAAAATGATCAATGCCGATTATCTCGGCGCAATGATCGGTTCGCTTGAGCGCGCGAAACGATACGATTCGTCATATGCCTATCGAGATTATTTCGGACTGCTTCATGCAATGGGATATTCGAAAGAGGCCTGGAGCGCGTTCAATGCACTGAAAGCTCGGTCTCGCCCCCCTCACATCTGGGAAACCGTGCTAGTCGGACATCACATGGCGGGGGCAAGTCATTCAGAAATCGTTGCTTGGTCGAAACAGGCGACTACTGGCGGCACGCCCGAAGCCACACAATATGCAGCGACGTATGTTTTGCGCGCCGGCGTGACCGATCGCATGCCTAGCGAGAACTTCGCGCAGGTTGTCTCCGAGTTCGCTCCGCCCATTCGGAAGGCTCTTGACGAGAACGGCCGAGAAAGTGCACCGATATATGGCCCAGTTGAGCCTGGAAAGCCGTGGCCAAAACAACCGGTCACGACTCAAGTCAAGTCCGATCTTGCTCAATTCGCCGAGGCTTATAGGGCAATACGTTCAGGGGACTTTACGTCGGCGCGTAATAGATTGCAGCAAGCCTCCATGCATCACAACCTATCGCAACATGTGGTTAGCTACCAACTCCCTTATTTTGCTTATTCAGCGGCGAGATCGGGCGATGTTTCAGCGGTCGAGAATGCTCTCGACAAACTAGACATCGAGAGTCGCCGCTTTGATTACTATTTGTCAAAGGCAGTAATTGCGGGCGTTGGGGGAAAGGTCGATGAGTCGGTGAACATGTTAAAGGCGGCCCTTCACCGGCGCCCGTTTACCGAGCACAGGCCACTTTACCCCGAATATCAGTACGCTGAAATCTGTGAGTGGCTCTACGAATCCACCAACAATCCGGCATACCGTGATTTAGCATTGGAGTGGGTAAAGAAGAGTCAAATATTTCAGCCGTGGTTCGCCTGGGCCTACGCGATAGAAGCGAAACTTACACGCAATCCAAAAGAACGAAATCGAGCAATCGCAATGGCTTACTACCTAGACCGTAACTCGGAAAGGCTTTCGAAGATCCCGAAGCGAGAGATCGATGCAGCTGTGAAGGAATTCAGTCGAAATAATCCGTTCCTGAAAAAGCCGAAATCGACGAAACGTGATTCGGTTTAGAAGTCGGGTTGTCGATTGGCCGCGATCATGCTTTTTACGAACGAGCGGCAGCCCGCTTAACTTCACGTGAGACCTTCAAGATGCCACGAACCAGTTCATCCAATGAATACGAACGCAAGCTTCTTGCAAACATTGGCGAGCACGGCTGGCAATGCACCAGCGTGGCAGGCGAGGAAAGCAGCCCGTCGTTCTCCTATACCATTGGTCTGTTCCAATCGTTTGGCCATCCGGAGTTAGTAATCTTTGGCCTTAATCCCAAGATTGCACACGGCGTACTCAGTATCGCGGCTAGGGCCGCCGCCGCGGGCAAACCGTTGGACCTGCAGCAGCCGACGGATGCGTTGCTGGAAGACTATCCTTGCGTCTTCGTCAAAGTTCCAGAATCCGAGTACGACAGCTACGTCCTGTCTGCGTGTTGGTACTACGAGGGGTGTTCATTCCCGCTGTATCAGGTGGTTTGGCCCTCGATGGAAGGCATCTTTCCTTGGAACGCATCAGCGACCGATGAATTCCGAGCGACGCAGCCGATACTGGGTTCATACACGCGTGGATCCTAATGCAGCAGCGAGGAGAGAGGCGCTATAACATCTCGCTCAAGAAAAACAGTCTTTCGGCAGGCTTTGGCTGTGGCCAACTAATCCATTACCTCCAACATTAGAGCTTATGTCACCAACCAAATTTAGAGGTCTTGTTCTATTCTCTGTGCTTTTGGAAATCGGCTCTGCAACTGTCGACCTATTGATCCCAGATCTCCTTTCGAATTCGCTTTCCCAGGCGCTTGAGAACGAACCGCTGCCGAGTGTATTGAATAACCTATGGCTGTCGTTTCTTCTTTTTGTCCCGTGGTTAGTCATAACACTTGTCAGCACCGTAGGACTTTTATTCTTCAAGGGTTGGGCGAGAACTCTATCCTTGTATTCCACGGTTTTTAGTTTAGGGCTCTATCCATTTCTTGGTCCTGCGCTTACATCGGGGTGGTCAAGCGCACTATCCGAAGCCTCCTTCATGATATGGGGCGCTGTGTTAGCACTGGCCTATTACTCGCCCTTAGCCGATCGTTTTATGGTGAAAAAAGATGCGCAGTAGCCAGGTTTTATCGACGCGCATGAACTTTTGTCGTAGGGACTATGACCTCAGAGATCAACGCCCTCCAGGCCTGTAAATATTTGTACTTGCACTCCATTGCCGAATCCGACGAAGGGGGAATTCGTCTTATTGTCCACGAAGCCACCAGCAGTGGCCCAGTTGATCATGGCATTCTTGCCGCTGAAACGCAGCCTGAAGTCCGCAAGCTACTGGCCCAATGTAGCGCCATTGTTCATGGCCCAGGCTGCAAGGTCTTCACAATCACTTGGGCAACGTACATCGGCTACTCCGTGGAGAACGAGAGTTATGCGCTTCCTGAGCCACCAACTTCAGTCAGCGTCGGTCGCCTGTTCATTGAATACACAAAGTCCGTTTACCTTGAGTACCTTGCCAAAAGGTCTTTCGCCTCAGCGGAATATCCGGGCCCATTCAAGCATTGGGCTGTCCACTGTCTCGACCACATCATAAATGTCGCCTCTACCGAGCAGCCCACCATTGAGGTGGGCAATTACGCCTGACCGTCCATTTAACCGAGATGCCGGTAACGCGGTTTTCCCTTCGCTTGGCTTTCCATCGGCGGCGAGCGATCTCAAATGCCAACCCTAAAAAATGCTCCGTTTAACTCTTCTTTTATTTCTTGCATTACCAATCTCGACAAACGCCGCTGAAAGCGTTTGCTTTGGCGCCCCGAGCAAAGGGCGTCTTGAGGGTGGCGTTCAAATTGCCAAGTCCGGCAGCAACTTCTCACCATATAGCTCTTTGGGTGTCAGCCTCGGCCGCACCTACGTGCACTCCAAAGTCGCGCAGGTGATCTCGGAAGCCTACTCAGCGGTAGGTCAATCGCAGCCTAATACGGTCTTCGTCTATGGCGAGTCAGGCTGGGCAAGCGGCGGACGCATCAAGCCGCATCGCACTCATCAAAATGGGCTAGCGGTGGATTTCATGGTTCCCGTCCTCAATTCCGAGGGCCAGTCCGTTCCATTGCCAACCGACGTATCAAACAAATTCGGTTACAGCATCGAGTTTGATAGCGCCGCTCGTTACAAGGATCTCACCATAGACTTCGAGGCCATCGCAGAGCATCTTGATGCCGTGCATAAAGCAGCAGAGAAAAACGGCGTTGGGGTCGCGCGGGTTATCTTCGAGCCTTTGTTTATTCCAAAGCTCTACAACACAAAGCGTGGCGCTTTCATCAAACGAAGCATCACGTTTATGCAGGGCCAAGCATGGGTGCGTCATGATGAGCATTACCACATTGACTTCACGCTTCCTTGCAGGCCGTTGACCAGTCAGGGAGATAGGTAACAGAAAGGTCGGCGGGTATGAGCGCCAGAGCGTGGTTTGTCCAACTGTTGCCGATATCCATGAACTACAATGTCACCAGACCGCACCGTGAGCATGCCTAACCAGACGTTCAATCGCGATGTCCCACTATGAAAAACGCATCGTCATTCACTGCGGAGCCTGGAAAACGACTATGGGCCGGCGGCTTCGATTTTCTCGCGATCTGCATCCTTTTTCTCGCCATCGGCGTCACAGGCGAACAACTTGGTCTTGATCTGGCTCGGTGGGTAGTATTTGGAATGGTGTTCTTTGCTTACCATTTCGGTTGTCTTGTTGCCCGCGAAGGGCGCACGCTTGGGAAGACTGCGGTGGATATTTGTGTC
>DATLHW010000081.1:0-7249 GCA_035539675.1 Burkholderiales bacterium
GGGCGGCTGGTATCAAGGTCACGTAAAGCCATTGCCGCAGGCGCGATGGCGGTTGATGCTTGAGGATCCGGCGCGATCTTGGCGGATCGATGGAAGCTGGAATACGGTGACGGGGAATGAGATTCGGTTTTCGTCGTGAGAAGGTGGTGGTTTTATTAAACACCGCGCTCACCCTCTCCCCAACCCCTCTCCCCTCAAGGGAGAGGGGCTTTGTGCGCACTTGAGGGGATATCAGCGCCTCACCATAGAAGTGTAAGCAGCATTCGCGGCAACGTAAAACACACTCCATTGCTTGATCCACATCAATTAGTCCCCTACGCATCCCCGCTAGACTGAGCACATCATGAACCACCTCCGTTCAGTCCAATCAGCGATGACAACGTCTTCCACCGACACCGGCTTACCCATCAGCCTCGACCTTATAAGCAAATACGATCGTAGCGGACCACGCTACACGTCGTACCCGACCGCCGACCGCTTTATCGAAGCCTGTAACGCGGATTCGGTACAGCAATGGCTGGATGCTCGCACGATCGGCGGATATCTGCGTCCGCTTTCGCTCTACGTGCATATCCCCTTTTGCGCCAACATTTGCTATTACTGCGCTTGCAACAAGATCATTACCAAGGATCACACCCACGCCGCCAAATACCTTCGATATCTGGAGCGTGAAATCTCGATGCAACACGAAATGACTACCAGCGACGACAGCGTCGGACAAATGCATTGGGGCGGCGGAACGCCTACGTTTTTGAAGTTCCCCGAAATGCAGCAGCTGATGAAAATTCTTCGTGAGCGATTTAACTTCGCGGACGACTGCGAATCGTCGATCGAAGTAGACCCTCGAACGGTAGATCCCGCAGTGATACACGGCCTCGTCGAACTCGGCTTCAACCGCATGAGCATCGGCGTTCAGGATTTTTCCCCGGAAGTGCAGCTTGCGGTTAATCGAAAACAGACCAAGGCGGAGACGCTGCTTACGCTGCATAGCGCGCGTCGCGCAGGCTTTAGATCCATCAACATGGATCTCATTTACGGGTTGCCAAAACAAACGGCGGTGGACTTTTCCCGCACGCTGGACGAGGTGGTCGACGCACGACCCGATCGCATCGCGCTTTACAACTTTGCTTACTTGCCAAAACTCTTCAAAGCGCAGCGACGCATTGACGAAGCGGATTTACCCAGTCCTGAGGTCAAGCTCACGCTCCTCATGCTGGCCATTCAGCGGCTTACGAATGCGGGTTATGAATACATCGGCATGGACCACTTCGCTTTACCGGACGACGACTTGTGCGTCGCTCAACGGCAAGGCCGACTGCATCGCAACTTCCAGGGATACTCGACGCACGGAGATACCGATTTGCTCTCCTTTGGCGTTTCCGCGATTGGCGCCATTGGGCCGAACTATTACCAGAACTTTCGAACGCTCGACGAATACTATGACAGTCTTGATCGCGGCGTGCTGCCGGTCATGCGCGGACTGGAGCTTGATACCGACGACCTGATGCGCCGGGCGATCATTCAATCGCTCATGTGCAACTTCAATCTTTCGATGGAAGCCATCGAGGTCGCCTACCTCATCGACTTCAAAAAGTATTTCGCGAAGGAACTGGAGGATCTGACGGCGTTCGAAGCGGATGGCTTGGCTCGCATTGATGGAGACACGATTGCGGTCACCGAATCCGGGCGTTTTCTCGTTCGCCACATCTGCATGGTTTTCGATCGCTATCTGCGACTACAAACGCAAAGATCGCATTACTCAAAGGTGATTTGATGAACGCCCGCGACAATTCACCGCACGGTCCCTCAAAGATAAGCATTCACGCATGCTTTCGCTGACCCTCCTTGGCGTCTTTCTGACCGGCTTGCTCGCTGGCGTCCACTGCGCCGGCATGTGCGGGGGAATCGTCACGGCGCTATCGATCGCCAGCAAAAAATCCAACCACCCCACCCTCTCGCATTTGCTCGCCTACAACGCCGGACGCATCGGCAGCTATGCCGTTGCTGGCGCGCTAATGGGGGCTCTCGGCGCAAGCGGCTTATTGCTAGGACCCGCGCAGCCGCTTCAGCAAGCGTTATACATCGCCGCCAACCTGATGCTCGTCGCACTGGGTCTTTACTTGGCCGGTTTATGGAATGGCGTCATGTACCTTGAAAGAGCCGGGAGCGTACTGTGGCGGCGAATTCAACCACTGGCGCGATACGCAGCGCCAGTCCGCTCCGTACCACAGGCGCTTATGCTGGGCGCCCTCTGGGGTTGGGTTCCCTGCGGATTGGTCTATAGCATGCTGGTCGCCGCCTTCGCTTGGGCGAGTCCATTGAATGGCGCTCTTGTCATGATCGCGTTTGGATTGGGAACCTTGCCTAATCTTATCCTGCTTGGTTACTTCGCCGGTCGTCTGCGTCCGTGGCTGCAACGACGCGACGTGAGACTGATCGCGGGCCTTCTGGTAATTGGCTTTGGCGTGGTGGGTCTACTCCGAGGCGCCGATTTGATTTCGGGCGACAGTCTGGGATTGTTTTGCATCACCCCCGCCTATTCCAATTCGCACTTGTCCAAGTGATATACCTTGCACGGTCACAATTTACGTGTTTGGGCAAGTCTGGTGGGATGTGATGCATACCCAAAGGGCACAAGAGGCGCCATACGATCGCGCCGCAGTGCCGTCCCACTGCAAGCGAGAGACAACGCAGCAGCGCGCCCGCCAGACGCAGAACAAACGCGTAAATTGTGGCCGTGCAAGGTATATATCCGATCGTCGCATCTACTAATCTTTGATCTACATCAAAAGCCAAGAAGCATGGAAGGCCATACTGTATATGAGGGCTCTCGGCCGAGGGCGCCGTTTAACATCAGGACATCGCCATGAAATCCTTTCGTCTCGTACTACCAATAAGTCTCATGTTACTCATGACGTCCGCGTGCGCGGCAGATCCGCATCACGCCGAAAACAAACCGTCGGCGACAAGCGTCAGCAGTCCCTCGCCCGCCATGATGGACAACATGAAAAAGATGAAGTTGCAAATGGCTCAATTGCGCGCGACGACCGATCACAAGGAGCGCGAAAGGCTTCTTGGCGAACACATGAAAACGATGCAGGACACCATGAGCGCCATGCGGGGAAGCGGCGGCATGATGGGCTGCGAAATGATGAGCAGTGGGAAAATGGGCGAAGGAAAAATGGGAATGCAGCACGACAAAAGTACGGATGGCATGGGCATGATGCAGATGATGATGGATCAAATGATGGAGCATCAGAAAGCCATGCAAAGCCCACCCAAGTGACGCCGGAAAAACGCCATGAGACACGGCGAACCGCATCCGCATGAACACCATCATGAGCACCCTGCCCCAATAGATACGGACAACGCGCCGATTTACGTTTGCCCGATGCATCCCGAAGTGCATGCGGATAAGCCAGGGCGCTGTCCCAAGTGCGGGATGGATTTGACGCAAGCGAATGGGGAGCCCGGGCAGCCTGTCGCGCATACGCATTCGACCGCGGCGGATAAATCGAAGGCGCCACCGCGATCACCCCTCGCTGGCGAGGCGACCACCGCGCAATCGCAATGGACCTGCCCCATGCATCCGGAGGTCGTTCGCGACAAGCCAGGCGATTGTCCCAAATGCGGCATGGCGCTCGTGCCGACCGCGGGAACCGCCGACGATGATTCCGAACTGCGTGACCTGACCCGTCGCTTCTGGATTGGCGCTGTGTTGACCATTCCCCTTTTCATTCTGGCGATGGCGCCGATGGTAGGCGTTCACGAGCTATTTGGGCTCGCGCCTCGCCAGCGCGGCTGGATTGAGTTCGCCCTCGGCTCGCCGGTTGTCCTCTGGGTAGGCTGGCCGATCTTGCACAAGTTCTGGCGTTCGATCCGCACGTGGTCGTTGAACATGTATACCTTGATTGGGCTAGGGGTGGGACTTGCCTATGTATTCAGTCTGGTCGCGTTGTTGCTGCCCGGCCTTTTCCCTGTTGAATTTCGCGAACACGATGGCGCTGTCGGAACATATTTCGAGGCGGCTGCTGTCATTGTGACGCTAGTCCTTCTCGGCGACCTGTTACAGGTCCGCGCGATGGGCCGGACCAGTCAGGCGATCAAGTCGCTATTGCAGCTGGCGCCAAATCTCGCTTGGCGTCTGCGCGCGAATGGCGATGAAGAGCAGATTCCACTTGAATCGGTTCAGGTGGGTGACCGCCTGCGCGTGAAGCCAGGCGACAAGATTCCCGTAGATGGCATGGTGATTGAAGGCGCAAGTCATGTCGACGAATCCATGATCACCGGCGAGCCGCTGCCTGTCGCCAAGCATGGCGGCGATCGGGTGACCGGCGGAACCATCAATGGCGCCGGCGCCTTCGTGATGCGTGCGGAGCGCGTGGGATCGGACACATTGCTGGCGCGCATCATCCATATGGTGGGAGAAGCGCAACGGAGCCGCGCGCCGATCCAACGATTGGCGGACTTGATCGCCGCTTATTTCGTGCAGATCGTCGTCGCGATCGCCATCGTCACCGCCGTGACCTGGTTGATTTGGGGACCGGAGCCGCGACTTACCTATGCCCTCGTCAACGCCGTCGCGGTGCTGATCATCGCCTGCCCTTGCGCCGTTGGGCTCGCCACGCCAATTTCCATGACCGTCGCGATGGGACGAGGCGCCACGATGGGCATCCTCTTCAGGAATGCCGAGGCCATCGAGCACATGCGCAAGATCGACACTATCGTTGTCGATAAGACCGGCACGCTGACCTTGGGTCGCCCCACGCTCACCGACATTGCGGCGACAGTCGATGGAGACCAAAAAGCGTTATTGCGCCTCGTGGCAAGCGTTGAAGCGTTAAGCGAACACCCGATTGCGCTGGCTATTGTGGCCGGCGCAAAAGCGCGAGGAATTTCGCCAATCGCCGCCGTTGATTTCGACCTCAAAAATGGTCTCGGCGTGCGGGCCACGGTCGACGGAAAGACCGTGCTCGTCGGCAGTCGCGGTTTACTTAAGGCCAATGGCGTCGATCCTTCAATATGGCAAGGGCAAGCCGATGCCTGGCGGCGCGACGCGAAGACGGTTGTGTTTGTCGCGATTGACGGCAAGGCGGCGGGGATCGTCGCCGTGGCCGATCCCATCAAGGAAACAACGCCCGAGGCGTTGCGAGATCTGAAGGCCGCAGGCATCAGGATTGTCATGCTCACGGGAGACGCACGCGATACCGCCGCAGCCGTGGGCCGCCAGCTTGGCATCGACGAAGTGATTGCCGAGGTGCTTCCCGAACACAAGGCAGAACACGTGAAAGCCTTGCAGGCCAAAGGTCATCGGGTCGCAATGGCGGGTGATGGCGTCAATGACGCGCCCGCGCTCGCCCAGGCCGATGTGGGTATTGCAATGGGTACCGGCACGGATGTGGCGATGGAAAGCGCGGGCGTTACGCTCGTGAAGGGCGATCTGCGGGGAATCGTGAAAGCCGTGCTGCTATCGCGCGCGACCATGCGTAACATCCAACAGAATTTATTCTTCGCGTTCTTCTACAACGCGATTGGAATCCCGATTGCGGCGGGCGTGCTTTACCCCGTGGCCGGCATCCTCCTGTCGCCGATAGTGGCCGGCGTCGCGATGGCGATGTCCTCCGTTAGCGTGGTGACGAATGCGCAACGATTACGGCAAGTTTCACTCTAATAGGGATCTCATGAGGTATTCGAAAAATACTCGGATATGAGTAGCCCGGATTAGCGCAGCGTAATCCGGGGTCAAGTCTCTTCGCGGACCATCGTCCCCGGATTACGCTGCGCTAATCCGGACTACATCATTGGCAATGGAGTTTCCGCCATGCACGTCATGTTGCTCGAAGCCCCCCACTCTCCTCTGCGTCTCGCCAAGGCGTCGATCCCCGAACCCAAAGCCGGCCAAGTCCTGATTCGCGTCCATGCTTGCGGCGTATGCCGCACCGATTTACATGTGGTCGATGGCGAACTGACGCATCCGAAACTGCCGCTCGTTCCAGGACACGAAGTGGTCGGCGAAGTCGCCGCAGTAGGCGTCAATGTCGAGCGATTCAAAGCAGGCGATCAAGTCGGCGCGCCTTGGCTTGCCTATACCTGTGGCGTCTGCGATTACTGCCGTTCCGGAAAAGAGAATCTTTGCGATGCCGCGCGCTTCACGGGTTATACGGTTGACGGAGGTTACGCTGACTATCTCATCGCCGATGAACGATATTGTTTCCCGCTGCGTCTTGAATTAAGCGCCACGGAAATAGCGCCGTTGCTATGCGCCGGCCTTATCGGCTATCGCTCGCTACGCATGGCCAGCGACGCCAAGCGCCTGGGATTGTATGGTTTTGGCGCCGCCGCACACATCGTGGCGCAAGTCGCGCGCTATCAGGGCCGAGAGGTCTTCGCGCTCACCCGGCCGGGCGATCGCGACGCTCAGCATCTCGCTCGCGCATTGGGCGTGAGATGGGTGGGCGATAGCAACATACACCCACCCGAAAAACTCGACGCCGCCATCCTGTTCGCTCCCGTCGGCAACCTCGTACTGCTGGCCCTTGGCGCGCTCGCAAAAGGAGGAACCGTGGTATGCGCCGGCATTCATATGAGCGACATCCCTTCGTTTCCCTACTCGCTATTGTGGGGGGAGCGCCGGATCGTATCGGTGGCGAATCTCACCCGCCAGGACGGCGAGGAATTCTTCAAGCTTGCGGCGCTGGCGCGAGTTCGGACACGAGTTCAAACCTATCCGCTCGCCCACGCTAACGACGCCTTGGCCGATCTTAGGAAGGGAGCAATCGTCGGAGCGGCGGTGCTGGAGATTCATTCGACGTCGTAGTTGAGACAAGCCATCCCTTGAGGGCATATGCGCTAACTTAAGAACATGGACCACTATGTCATTCTGAGCGAGAGCAAAGAATCTGCGCGTTTTAAAAGTTGTCTGGCTAGAGTGTGGCAGGGGTTTCGGACAGAGCATGCTGTCCGCCTGCAAAACGTGCAATCGGGCCTATAGCGTGCTCACCTATTTGGTGAAGCATCAAACTGATGTAACGCTTGAAAAGGTAAGGAACGTGTACGGAATAACTTCCCGATTTAGACAAGTCTGGCGGGTGCGATACAAGGCGCTCCGAAGCGCGGTGTAGCCAGCCTACATAAGCGAGGAGCAACGCTGTAGCGCGCCCGCCAGACGCAGGATAAATCGGGAAGTTATTCCGTACACGTTCCTAAGCTGTTTCCAGCGTCAACAGTCTCGCCACGCAAGGCAAAAAGC
>DATLHW010000082.1:0-2466 GCA_035539675.1 Burkholderiales bacterium
CGAACGAAACCGTCTCTCGCTGGCTGCTATGTGCCGCCGGCTTTTTGAGGACATGGTCGTCAATACAACAATGAGGACAATCGCCGCGCCAGCCAGGGATACGATAGCGTTGAGAGAATAGCTGTAGGGAGCATAGGCTTCTTCCACGTCCTGCTCGACGACAAGCCCGATATCCATACTGGGAAGCCAGCGCGCGGCGCCAACCACTGACGTACCCCGATAGTCACGGTACCCTTCCTGATAGCCCGCTTTCCCCACATCGATAGCGGCCTGGACGGCAGCCGTCAGAGGCTGTGCATCCGATGCGGCGAGCCGTAAAAGTTTGTCGCTCGCCGTCATTTCAGGGACGCGCGCCCAGATCGGAGGAAGTCCTACTTTAGGTTCCTCTATAAGTCGCTTTTCAAGCAGGTCGGCTTGGAACCGGCTTGGTGAAATCAGCTTTCCGCTTCGGTCGACAGCATAGGCCTCGCCCGTTTTGGCGAATTGTCCGGAACGAAGGATCTCAAAAAATGACGTATTGGGATCGAGCCGTAAGCACAGCACGCCGATGCTTTTCGCCTCACGAACAATGGAGGCGCAAGCCAACTGAAATAACGTGCCCACCGGCTGACGAGCGTCACGCTTCCCCACGTTGAAACGCGCACCGATCGGCCGGGACATCGCCGCGCCTTCACGGGTGGCCCGCGAGATCACATGCAAGGCGGCTGGCGATTCGACTTTCTGTCCAACGAAGGCGGGACTGCTTGCGGCGACAATTAGTCCGGCTGGAGTGATAACTGAATGCCCATGGTAGCCGCGGCTGCTGTAAATCGGCTCAAGCCACGCCTCAAGGGCTTCGCCCTTTTTATGCGCATCACCGCTGGCATCGATAACCTCCGACACCAATTCGATCAATCGGGGATGTTCCACCATCGCGGTAGCGCCGCGCATGTGGTCTCGCTCCCACAGCTCGACCATGCGAGTCATCGCGTCGAGAGCAGTCAGGGTGTGAGTCGCGATGTGGCGAGCATGCTCCGCATGGATGGCGCGTAGCGTCAGAAAAGTCAGGACAACCAGGAGCAACGCCACCGCGATGGCGACGGTGACTGAAAAGTGGACGCGCTGGGTAAGTTTCACCTTTTTCCCCGAATAGCCTTGCCGAAAGAGATGCTCATCTTCGACTTTCAAAAATGTTACCGCGGAAACGGCGAAAAGTCGGACTTCCGACCCTGCTCACTCTACCCGGAAATATTGTGAAATTGGTTCTTAAGAGCAGTCTCCCACTTCGCAGGGAATGCCGCCGATTGTGCTCGCACACATCTTCGCAAGTCGCTCCCTATGATGATCCAGCCACGGAAGTAAATCTCCTCGAACCATTGGATGAGCAATCGAAAAGCCTTGCGCCTGAGCGCAGCCGAGAACCTTCAACAATTTCAATTCATGGACCGTCTCAACGCCCTCCGCAACGGTGATCAATCCGAGCCGCCGCCCCATATCAATGGCGGATTGGAGAATAATGCGCAGATGCGTTCGATCGCTGGCCCCTTGCAGGAACGAACGATCGATTTTTAGTTCCGTGAAGGGAATTCTCGACAATTGCTGCATGGATGAAAAGCCCGTTCCATAATCGTCAATCGACAGCCCAAATCCTTTCAGACGCAAACGCACTAATGTCGCTAGTGATGCGGCAATATCGCCCGCCAATTCGTTCTCCGTCACTTCCAACACGAGACTCCCACGCGCAATTTTCGCCGCGTCGGTCCGCCGGACAATCTCATCCGCGAACATTCGGTCTGAAAGCGAATTCGCGGAAAGATTCAAGGCGACAGTAAAGAAATGGCCTTGCTTTTGCCAGTATCGAAGATCCAGTAGTACGGAATCGAGCATCGATAGCGTCAGATCGCGAATCGATCCGCTTTTCTCGGCCACGGGGATAAAACAATTAGGCAAGACATATCCGTTTTCCGCGTCACGCCATCTCGCTAACGCCTCCAGCCCCACGACATCGCCCGTATGAAGAGAGATTTTTGGCTGATAGAACGGAACAACCTCGCCGAAGGCGATCGCCGTCTTCAGTTTGTCGGCCGGCACACACTCTTTTTGCAAGGCGCGCAAACCGAATTCGCTGGTTATCGATTCGAAACGGGCAAGCGCTTCCTGCAATCTAGTGCCGATAACCGGTTTTTTCAGCGACCCGAGAATAGGGAAGCCCAAGGCTCTGACGATGGTTTCGACAGCGCTGACCAAGGTGGAGCCAGCGCCGCTCGCGATGATTACAGCGGGGCGGGCGCGCTGTTCCGCTAAATGCTGGATCAGTTCTATGCCATCCATGCCCGGCATATCGAAATCCACAATCACCAGCGCTGGCGGCTCGACAAGCCCGCGAATCATCTCTAGCGCCGCCGCGCCCTCCGCCGCTTCATGGATTCTGGAACACCCCATGGATCGGAGCATATCCGACATGGACAAACGATGAACCGTGCTGTC
>DATLHW010000083.1:0-5726 GCA_035539675.1 Burkholderiales bacterium
TTTAGACGGCGCCGGCCCTGTCAGCTTCAATGCGAAACCGTTGGGATATCGAAGGTCAGCCCTTCCTTTTCGTTCCCGTAAGTCCGGCGCCACTTTTGTAACCGCGACGAAACGCTCAAGCCGCTGATGCGTTTCCACTCGACCTAAATCCAAAACCATTCCGCTCGCAAGTTTCACCTGCCAAGCGCGACGCGGTGAAAGCAGCACCTCTTTCGGCTCCAGGTCCGCTTCCTTCAGCATCTCCCGGAACTCTCTGTACGCTTGAGTTACTTCGCGCTCGCTTCCAGCGGGCCCCACAAAGCGCGGCAAGTCTCCCTTGTAGTCCGCATGGAAAACTTCACCATGAACGTTGACCAATGCATCCGTTCCCCAGCGCGCAAGCGGCTCGTGTTCTTCGAGCGTGACCTCCAGCCTATCCGGCCAAACTCGACGAATGGATGCGGACCGCACCCATTTCAAATTTTCAAAACTGGCTTGCACGCTCTTCATGTCCGCCGTAAAAAAATTGCCCGTCGCCGTCTGCTTCGCCACAGCGCGTAGCGCGTCCGACGACACGTGATTGATCGTCCCCTTGATGCTGACTTCCTTGAGCGTGACGACCGGCAAATCGCCCAACCAATTCAGCGCCCGGTTCGCTCCAAAAATTAGCAGCAGCGTCAGGAAAATGAGAGCAACCCATCGGAGCGGCCGCCGTTTTGTTGTCTTTTTTGTAGGAAGCGCCATTCACTCTCAACGAGCCCCCTCGAGAATCCGCAAACACAGGTCGGCGAAACCTAACCCAGCCTGACGCGCGGCCATGGGGACCAAGCTATGCCCGGTCATACCCGGCACGGTATTCATTTCCAGAAATGAAAATTCTCCATTCGGCTGCAAGATCATGTCCGAGCGTCCCCAACCACGGCATCCCAACACCGCGAAAGCCTTCAGAGCCACCGCCTGAATTTCCGCTTCTTTTGCGGGCGAAATACCCGAGGGACAGAAATACTTCGTATCGTCGGTAAAGTACTTGTTCTTGTAATCGTAATTACCTTGCGGCGCTTCGATGCGAACGAGCGGCAACGCTTTATCGTCCAGCACCGCAGCGGTGAGTTCCTGGCCGCTAATAAATTCTTCAGCCAGCACAAAGGAGTCATAGCGCGCGGCCTGCGCATAAGCAGCAGGCAGTTCACTCGCCGCATTGACCTTGGTCAGTCCCAGCGTCGAACCTTCATGAACAGGCTTTACGATCAGCGGCAAACCTAATGTTTCAACAACCTTGTCCCAATCGCTTTTGGCGTCGAGCAATGCATACTTCGGCGTTGGAATGCCGGTCGCTTGCCAAATAAGCTTGGTTCGCCATTTATCCATCGACAACGCGGACGCCATAACGCCGCTGCCGGTATAAGGGATGTGCATGGTTTCCAACGCGCCCTGTACTGTGCCGTCTTCGCCAAAGCGTCCATGCAATACGATGAAGGCTCGATCGAACCCTTCGCTTGCTAGTTCAAGCAAAGGCCGTTCGGCCGGATCGAATCCATGAGCGTCCACCCCCTTCTCTTGCAACGCGGCGAGAACCGCCTTACCAGATATCAGCGAAATCTCTCGCTCAGCGGAGGGGCCGCCCATCAACACCGCAACTTTTCCAAATTCTTTGACGTTCATTTACTGCCTTCCGACTTCATCAGTTCAATCAACTTTCCCGGCACGCCGCCAATCGATCCGGCGCCCATGGTGACGACCACATCTCCTGGTCTCGCTGCAGCGAGAATCACTTCAGGCAATTCCGCCATGTTCTCCACAAAAATCGGCTCAACTTTTCCAGTCACCCTCAAAGCCCGCGCCAACGCTCGACCATCGGCTGCAACGATAGGCGCCTCGCCTGCCGCGTAGACTTCCGACAACACCAACGCATCGACGCTGGACAAAATTTTGACGAAGTCCTCGAACAAATCCCGGGTCCGCGTGTAACGGTGTGGTTGAAACGCGAGCAACAAACGGCTTTCAGGAAAGGCGCCCCTTACGGCGGAAAGCGTCGCCGCCATTTCAACCGGGTGGTGACCATAATCGTCAACGAGCGTGAAATGTCCGCCATTGGGCAATGGAACTTCGCCATAACGTTGGAACCGACGCCCCACTCCGCCGAATTCCGCGAGCGCTTTCGCGATTGCAGCGTCTTCCGCGCCGACATCGCGAGCGATAGCGATAGCAGCGAGCGTGTTCAACACGTTGTGATGACCAGGAAGATTCAACGTTACTTGCAGATCCGCCGGCGGATCGTCCCGCCAACGTTTTTTATTGGCGACAACCTTGAAAAACATTTGCCCCCGCTGCTGGCGAATGTCTACGGCGCGCAGATCATTGTGTTCGCCTATCCCATAGGTCAGCACGGGCTTGGTGATACGCGGCAGAATTTCTCGCACGTTGGCGTCATCGCCGCACAGTACTGCGAGCCCATAAAACGGCAAATGTTCCACAAAATCGACAAATGCCTGCTTTAATTTGCTGAAGCTGTGATCGTAGGTCTCCATATGATCCGCATCGATATTGGTCACCACCGCCAATACCGGCTGGAGATAAAGAAACGATGCATCCGATTCGTCGGCCTCGGCCACCAGGAACTCGCCCGTTCCTAATCGCGCATTCGCGCCTGCCGCGACCAACTTGCCGCCAATGACAAAAGTAGGGTCCATCTCCGCTTCAGCAAGAATGCTGGCGATGAGGCTGGTCGTCGTCGTTTTTCCATGCGTGCCGGCGACGGCAATGCCCTGCCTGAGCCGCATGAGTTCAGCGAGCATCATCGCGCGTGGGACTACTGGAATAGCGTCCAGGCGCGCCGCAACCACTTCCGGGTTATCTGCCGCAACCGCCGTTGAAACGACAACGGCGTCCGCATTCATGATGTGCTCCGCCTTATGACCGAACATCACCATCACACCCAGCGACCTGAGCCGTTGGGTCGTCACATTGTCGGCAAGATCGGAGCCGCTCACGATGTAGCCTAGATTGAGCAGCACTTCAGCGATGCCGCTCATTCCGACGCCGCCGATGCCGACAAAGTGGACGTGTTTGACCTTATGTTTCACCGAGCGCACTCCACACAAATATCCGCCACGCGCATCGTCGCGTCCGGCTTCGCCAGCGCTCGCGCTTTTTCCGCCATGACACGCAATGCGTCACGGGTCTTACCCTTTATCAATTCCGCTAGCCGTTGCGGCGTCAACTCGCTTTGAGGTAACAGATCCGCAGCGCCCGCCTCGACCAAAAACTTCGCATTTCCCGTTTGATGATCATCAACCGCAGCGGGAAACGGCACGAAGATACTCGCCACGCCTGCCGCGGTTATTTCAGCAACGGTCAACGCGCCGGCGCGGCAAACCACGAGATCGCACCAGGCGTAACGCGCCGCCATATCGTCAATGAATGCAACCAACTCGCCGCTAACGCCGGCCGCCGCGTAATTTTGTTTTAGCGCATCGATATGCTTGGAGCCCGCCTGATGAATGACAGTCGGGCGATCACTCTCCGCCAATAAGGCCAGCGCTCTCGGCAAAGCCTCATTCAAAGCCTGCGCGCCTTGGCTACCGCCAATGACCAGCAACCGTAACTTTCCTTCTCGCGTGCTGTAACGATCCGTGGGCGATGGCACTGCTGCAATTTCCGTTCGTACGGGATTTCCCACCCACTCCACCGCCTTTGGCCTTGGCGTTAGAGATGCGACGCGATTGCTACTGGCCATTTCAAAGGCCTTAGGAAACCCAACCAACACCCGATCAGCCAACGCGGCAAGTACGCGGTTGGTGAGGCCTGCCACAGAATTCTGTTCATGGATCACCAGCGGCCGATTGAACAACACGCCCATCAAGCCGCCGGGGAAAGCTGCATATCCGCCCATCCCTAAAACCAGATTCGGTTTACGACGAATAAGCGCTCGCAAACTTTGCGCACAGGCGATGATGATCGCGAGCGGTAACAGAACCACCTTCAGCAGACCTTTTCCGCGCAAGCCCGAAAAGGAGAGCCATTCGATTGGATAGCCGCGCTCCGCCACCAGCTTGGATTCAATGCCAGCCTTGGTGCCTAACCACACAATGGACCAACCGCGTGTCGCCAATTCGTCGGCGACAGCCAGCGCGGGAAACACATGTCCACCCGTGCCGCCAGCCATGATCATGACGGTGCGGCTCATAAAGAGCCTCCTCGCATGAGATGCCTGTTTTCGCAATCAATCCGCAATAGCAACGTGATCGCCAAGCAATTGGCGACCAGGGCGCTACCGCCGAAGGAGAGCAATGGCAGGGTCAGCCCTTTCGTCGGCAAAAGCCCCATGTTCACGCCCATGTTGATGACGGCCTGAACGGCGAGCCACACGCCAATACCCTGCGCAACCAACGAGGAGAAATAACGCTCCAACGTTGCCGCCTGACGGCCGACAATGAATGCGCGCAACACCAGCAGCGCAAACAGAATAATGACCACCAAGACGCCGACAAAGCCAAGCTCTTCGGCGATCACAGCTAACAAAAAGTCTGTATGGGCTTCAGGCAAATAGAACAACTTCTCGACGCTGGCTCCCAAGCCAACGCCAAACCACTCGCCGCGCCCGAATGCGATCAACGCATGGGACAACTGGTAGCCCTTACCGTACGGGTCCGACCAGGGGTCCATGAAACCCAGCACCCGTTGCATGCGATAAGGCGAGGAAACGATCAACGCGATGAAGCCCAATACCAGGAAAACAATCAGGCCCGCGAACAACCGCCAATTCATCCCGCCAAGAAAAATAATCGTCATGGCGATCGAGGTGATCACCACTAGGGCGCCAAAATCCGGCTCGCGCAACAGCAGCGCGCCCACCACCAGCATCACCGTCAGCATGGGCAAAAAGCCGCGCTTGAAGCTGGACATGAACGCCGCTTTACGGACCGTGTAATCGGCTGCGTATAACACGCAAAAAAGCTTCATGAACTCCGATGGCTGCACTGTCGCGAAGCCAAGGGAAAACCAACGTCGGCTTCCGTTCACTTCGCGGCCGATGCCTGGAATCAGCACCAGCATCAGCGATACGGCCCCCGCAATAAATAGATAAGGCGCCAACTGCTGCCATACGTTCATGGGAATGCGGAAGATGACAAATCCCGCCCCCAGCGCGAGCGCCAGATAAATACCATGACGCAGCATGAAATAGCCGCCGCGAAAACCCGTGCTCTTGTCCATCTCAGCAATAGCGAGGGACGCGGAATAAACCATGACGAACCCAAAGGCGAGCAACAGAAGCGTCGACCAGATCAAAGACTGGTCCACTTCCGGCAATGGCCTTGTTCGTGCGGGGTTATAAAACACCAGATACACCCTTACTTTGTTTAAGTTTCATCACGGCCTCAATGAAAACTTCGGCGCGATGAATGTAATTACGAAACATATCGAAGCTTGCGCACGCCGGAGACAACAACACGACGTCGCCGGACTGCGCAAGGCGAGCGGCGCGACGCACTGCATCCTGTAAAGTCGCCGCCTGTTCGACTGGCACTTGACTCGCGCAGATCGCCGATTCAATCAACGCTGCGTCTCGGCCGATCAGAATCACCACGCGAGCATGCTTGGCTATCACGTCTTTCAGCGGCGAAAAATCCTGCTCCTTGCCTTCGCCGCCAGCAATCAAAATTACGGGCGCGCCCATCCCGGATAACGCCGCCAACGTTGACCCGACGTTAGTGCCCTTGGAATCGTCGATGTAAGTAACGCCATCG
>DATLHW010000084.1:0-1611 GCA_035539675.1 Burkholderiales bacterium
CGCCAATGAAAATGAAGCCGTGCGACGAATGCTCGTGGGGCTGGGATCGTTGTCTCGCGGTGAACTCGCCGGTGAACGGCTCGAAGTAGCGCTCGCGTCACAGGACCAGGAAGACGAGCACTCTTGTTTTTCGGATAACACACATCGCGATGTCATCGCGAATGCGACAGGGATTCAGAATGTATGGCTTGGCCGTTATAAGCATGCCAATGGAACGATGTTGGAAGGCCCATCGCTCAAGGATTTAGTAGCGTCGAAAAATCCGGAGTTGGCCGCGAAAACCAGCAATCAAATCGCCGCGGCAATCGCCGCCGCCAATGCGATTCAACCGCCCTTTGATCAAGAAATCCGCGGCGACAATAACGCCCCCGGGCGCAAACGCGTTCAGGCGGCGATCGATGCGCTGAAACAACAATCTCGCAATCTAGTAGAAAGCGCCAACGCTATAGGCGTAACGAAACTGACATTGGTCGACCCGGGGAAATAATCCTAGAAACGGCGATTGGACGCACCCGATTGGTTAGGCATCAAATTGCAGTAACTTTCGAAAAGGTAAGACATATCTATGGGCAATAAGCGGTCAATCGCCGTTTCTAGGATCATGCTTAAGTTGTTTGCTGTAGTCACCTATGCGAGCGTGTTTGCGCTGTCGGTAACAGCCTCGTTTAACGTTAATGGAAGCACGACTGCTCCCAATGCCGACAATGAAAAGCCCGGTGGAGAAACCACGATATACGCTACCGGCCGCAACGCCTTTTCGTTCCCCGCCGCCAATCTCGACGAAGAAGGCCGCACGCGCTTTGTCATTGGCAACTCGTTCTTCAAACGTAATTGGGTCGAAGCGCCTGCATCAACCACAGCGCGCGATGGTCTCGGTCCGCATTTCATCGCCCGCTCCTGCGCCGGATGTCACGTGCAAGATGGCCGCGGCGAACCGCCGCGCATCACCCGGCGTTTCACCGATCAACCTGTTTCCTTGTTGATGCGGATATCGATACCGGGGACATCTCCAAATGGCGGCCCGATGCCCGAACCAACCTATGGAGATCAACTCAACAACGCCGCCATTCAGGGCGTTAAACCCGAAGCAAAAATCCTCGTCTCCTATCGCGAGACCAAAGGCCGATTCGCGGACGGCTCCAGCTATTCTCTACGCGCGCCGCATTATCGCTTCACCGATCTTGCTTACGGCCTCTTGCATGCGGAAACGATGGTGAGCCCACGAATCGCTCCTCAGGTAATTGGACTCGGTCTGTTAGAAGCGATTCCCGAGAACGAGATACTCGCGAACGAGCAAGATCAGTCGAAGCGCGGCGACGCCATCAAAGGGCAACCTAATCGGGTATGGGACGCCTTCGCGAATCGCCAAGTAATCGGCCGTTTTGGCTGGAAGGCGAATGTCGGCTCGCTCGCCCATCAAACGGCAGGCGCCTTTCTAGGCGACATGGGCATCACCTCCAGCAAGTTTTCCCATGAAGCATGCACCGAGAAACAAATGGATTGCCGCGATGCGCCACGCGGAAATCAAGGAAACAAACCGGAAATCGACGACAAGACGCTCGATCAGGTGATTTTTTATCAGACCACCATTGCGGTTCCCGCACGACGCAA
>DATLHW010000085.1:0-40037 GCA_035539675.1 Burkholderiales bacterium
CTTTGGCTCCTCGACCTGGGCTCGAACCAGGGACCTGCGGATTAACAGTCCGTCGCTCTACCGACTGAGCTATCGAGGAATTTTTGGAAGGCGAATGATAATGAATGCGGCTCTTTTGGTCAATCCACTTTCCCGTAAAAGTTGTGTTTTCTTGTGCCTGTCCGACTTACTTTACTTGATTATGGTAGCGATACTGTCCGCCACGTAGTCGATATTGCGCGAGTTCAAGGCCGCGACGCAGATGCGGCCTGTATCCACCGCATAGATGGAGAATTCCTCGCGCAGTCGCGTCACTACATCCTTGGACAGTCCTGAATAGGAAAACATTCCTCGCTGTTGCATTACGAAGCTGAAGTCCTGTTTCGGGAGGCGGGAATTGAGTTTTTCCGTCAGTTCGCGGCGCATTTCGCGAATGCGGTCGCGCATGCCGGAGAGTTCTTGATCCCACAGGGCGCGTAGTTCCGGCGTGGTCAGCACGGTCGCGACGACTTGCGCGCCATGGGTGGGTGGGTTGGAGTAGTTGGTGCGAATGACGCGTTTGAGTTGGCTTAGCACGCGCTGCGCTTCATCGGTGCTGGAGGCGACCACGCTGAATGCGCCGACGCGTTCGCCATATAGGGAGAACGATTTGGAGAACGAACTGGATACAAAGACCGGTCCGCCTGCCTCGACAAATCGACGCACTGCCGCGCCATCCGTGTCGACGCCTTCGCTGAAGCCCTGATAGGCCATGTCCAGGAAGGGAATGAGGCCGCCTTCGTTGACTGTCCGGATGACTTCCGTCCATTGGTCAGGGGTCAGGTCGGCGCCGGTCGGGTTGTGGCAGCAAGCGTGCAGCACGACGATGCTGCCGGCGGGAAGTTTCTTCAGGGTGTCGAGGAGGCCGGGGAAGTTCAGGCCGTGGCTGACGGGGTCATAGTACGGGTAATTTTTAACGGGGAAGCCGGCGCTTTCGAACAGTGCGCGATGGTTTTCCCAGCTGGGGTCGCTGATCCATACGGTGGAGTCAGGGGAGATGCGCTTCAGAAAATCAGCGCCGATTTTGAGTCCGCCCGTGCCGCCGATGGCCTGCACCGTGACGGCGCGGCTTTCTTTCATCGCAGCGCTATCCGCGCCGAACAGCAGCGCTTGGACGGCGCGGTCGTAGGCGGGGATGCCGTCGATGGGCAGATACGTCCGTGCGGTCGCCTTTTCCATCATTTGAACTTCTGCACGGCGAACGCACTCTAGTAGGGGCACCTTGCCTGCATCATCGTAATAAACGCCGACGCCCAAATTGACTTTGGAGGGGCTTTTGTCGGCGTTATAGGCTTCCGTGATGCCAAGGATCGGGTCGCGCGGCGCTAATTCGACGCGGGAGAGCAGGGAGGGGGTGGATGCGTTCATTTTTTGTAATGTGAGTGGAAATGATGAGAAATCGAATTTTACTCCCGAATGAGGTCTTTCCCAATCCCTGGCGCGATTTCGGTTATTGTCTCGACCTTCCTTCCCTCGGCGAGCCCGTTGTCGAAGGTTTGCGGAGGCGGCGGCTTATGAGCGTTTTCGCAGATTCTCCCTTGAGCGTGTATTCACCAGGAGCTGAACCCGGACATTTCATAAGTTGCACGAGCCCTCGCTGGTCTTTTGATCCGTAGGAAAATTTTGTTCAGTCGGGCGTATGAATAACTACGCCGCTCCTTCACAAAATTCCCCTACGAATCAAAATCCGGCGCGATCATCTCGCGAATTTATGAAATCTCCGGGTTAAGATGCCGGATTGTTTTGCAGGATATTTCTCACCGTGATCGTTACTTTCCCCGATAGTCCTTACAAACTCCATCAGCCTTTTCCACCGGCCGGCGATCAACCTGCGGCTATCGAGAAGCTGATTGAGGGTATTAACGATGGTCTGTCATTCCAGACGTTGCTTGGCGTTACCGGGTCGGGAAAAACCTACACCATGGCTAATGTCATCGCTCGCACGGGGCGGCCGGCGATCGTGATGGCGCCGAACAAGACCCTGGCGGCGCAGCTTTATGCGGAGTTCCGCGAGTTTTTTCCCGAGAATGCGGTGGAGTACTTCGTTTCCTATTACGACTATTACCAGCCGGAAGCGTACGTTCCGTCCAAGGATCTCTTCATTGAGAAGGATTCCAGCATCAACGATCACATCGAGCAGATGCGTCTTTCGGCCACGAAATCGTTGCTGGAGCGGCCGGATACGGTGATTGTGGCGACGGTGTCGGCGATCTACGGCATCGGCGACCCGGCGGATTATTACAGCATGCGGATGATCGTGCGGAAGGGCGACAAGGCCGACCCGCGCGATGTGATTCGTCAGCTCACGGTGATGCAGTATCAGCGCAATGATTTCGAATTCAAGCGTGGCGTATTCCGGGTGAGGGGAGACGTGCTGGATATTTTTCCCTCGGAAAACTCGGAGTTGGCCCTGCGTATTTCTTTCTTCGACGACGACGTGGACGATTTGTCGTTGTTCGATCCGCTGACCGGAGAGATCGTTAGCAAGATTCCGCGGTTCACCGTTTACGCTTCCAGCCATTACGTCACGCCGCGAGAGACGACGCTGCGCGCGCTTGAGGCGATCAAGGCGGAGCTTCGTGACCGATCCGCGCACTTTGTCGAGACGGGAAAGTTATTGGAGGCGCAACGCATCGAGCAACGCACCCGCTTCGATCTGGAAATGTTGAACGAGATGGGCTTCTGTAAGGGCATCGAGAACTATTCCCGTCATTTTTCCGGTCGCAACGCGGGCGATCCGCCGCCTACGCTGATCGATTATCTGCCGCCAAGCACGCTGATGGTTATCGACGAAAGCCACGTCACGATCCCGCAGATTGGCGGTATGTATAAAGGCGACCGCGCCAGAAAGGAAAACCTTGTCGATTACGGCTTTCGATTGCCGTCGGCATTGGACAATCGGCCATTGCGATTCGACGAGTTCGAGGCGGTCATGCGTCAAACTATTTTTGTTTCCGCAACGCCCTCGGTTTACGAAGAGGAGCATACGTCGCAAGTGGTCGAGCAGTTGGTTCGCCCGACGGGGCTTGTCGATCCGCAAATTATGGTTCGGCCCGCCTCGACGCAGGTGGATGATTTGCTTTCCGAGATCACCAAGCGTGTCGCTGACACTGAGCGTGTGCTGGTTACGACGCTCACCAAGCGCATGGCGGAAGACTTGACCGAGTATTTGCATGAACACGGCGTCAAGGTGCGCTATCTGCATTCGGATATCGATACGGTGGAGCGCGTGGAGATTATTCGCGATCTTCGGCTTGGGCTGTTCGATGTGCTGGTCGGCATTAACCTTTTGCGGGAAGGTCTCGATTTGCCGGAGGTGTCGCTGGTGGCGATTTTGGACGCGGACAAAGAAGGCTTTTTGCGCTCGGAACGTTCGCTAATTCAGACAATCGGCCGAGCGGCGCGACATCTGAACGGTACGGCGATTCTCTATGCCGACGCCATGACCAAATCCATGCGTCGCGCCATTGATGAAACTGAGCGCCGACGCGCGAAGCAGCTTGCCCATAACGAGTTGAACGGTATTGAGCCCAAGAGCGTCTCGAAACGCATCAAGGATCTGATCGATGGCATCTATGACGCGGATTCGGCCAAGGTGGTGCGCAAGGCGGCGCAACAGCAGGCGAAGTATGAGGTGATGAGCGAGAAGGATTTGGCGGCTGAAATCAAACGGGTGGAGAAGGAGATGCTCTCGAATGCCAAGAATCTGGAGTTTGAAAAGGCGGCGGAGGCGCGAGATCGATTGAAAGAGTTGAAGGAGCGACTGTTTTTGAGAGGTTGAGAGTAAGCGGCGTCATGGCTTATGCATGACGCCGCTCGCCCATCCCGCGTTCGTTACTTCGGTCCGGGACGCACGCCAACCATCGACTGCACGTTACTGGGAAGGAATCCAGTCGGTATCGCATAGTTCGCGGCCTGCGCCAGTTCCGCTGAGAAATCAGGATACGGCCTCATCGCTTGCAAATCGCGCGTGAGTTGATCGGAGACGGGTAGGGATTGTTGCCAGGAATACAAGTCGAGGCTGGTCTTCGCTTGCCAAAGCGGCAGTCCATAAATAGGCGCCTGCAAGGTGGAGGCCCACCCTAAATGGAAGGTGGTGAGCCCTGCAGGCGGCAGATAAAGATTTGCTTCAGGAAGGTTCTCGGGAATATTTTTGTCAGGTAGGACGAGCGACGTGCCGCTGCTGACGATGATGTTCCCGACGACGTAATTTCCTGTTGGTATCCATTCCGTTTTGTTCAATGCGAACGCGTTCTGCGCATCGACAATGGCGATTGCTTCAAGCCCGTTATGCGCAACTAGGTTATTGGCGACGATGTTGTTGGAGCCGTTGGCGATGTAAATGCCCCGTTGCTTATTGGCGAAGATGTAATTTTTTGTGATCTGCGCGCCATCGCTTAGCTCGTAATGCAGTCCCATTCCCTTGTTGTATGCGAGTCGGTTGTCTTGAATCTTGTTGTTCCGATTCTGGGAGTCGAACCAAAGTCCATCGCCGTTATTGCCGAGCGCTTGATGGCCGATGATGCGGGAATTTTGTAACCCTCCCAGGCCCACGAATTTCGCGCCACCCGCTTCCCACCATTTGTTGAAGCCGCGAGTGTTGTTGAAGTTTGTTCTGCTGTAGATGATTGAGACGTTGCGCCCCCGCGCTTTGATGCCGACTTGTCCGCAATAATCGGCGACGCTGTTGCGGATGATGTTGTCATTGCCGGAGATATCGAAGCCTGCGCCGTCAGCGTATTCGACTTGTATATTGGTCAAGTCCAGGGATTGGCCGGCGAGGCTTATGGCGCCTGATGGATTGATGGCTGTGGTGTTCGAATGCCGAAAGCGCAGATTAGCGAAAGTTACGCTTTTCAGTTCCTCGCCCAGCATCAGGAATGGACGTGTGCTTACTTCAATCACCCGTCCGACCAGCGTGTCCTCCGGAATTTTGATGTGGAGCGTCTGGCCCGCGATATCGTAGTAAAAGCTGTTGTTGACCAAATCGTCGGCGTCTCCCGCGACGCGTCCCGGCCAGATCCCGCCTTGCGCTGTGTGCAGCGCGGCCAACGGGTGATTTGGGTTTTCGCCATAGCCGCTGAAAATTATTCCACCGATTTGCTTGAGTGACGCGCCATTCACAAATACTTGCTGGGAGTTGATGGTCCAGTTGCGTTTGACGAATACGCCGTTTCCTTGCGGCTCCCATCCGTCGACGACATCCGATCCCTTGATGATTACCTCGGCGCCCGCCATCGCTTCGATGCGGGTTCGCGCAACGCCTGCAGTGGAGGTCGTGCGCAATTGTTTGGCGTAACGCAGATCCATCATTTCCCGGTAAACGCCTCCCGCGATAAACAAGGTGTCGCCCCATGTCAGTCGCTGAACGGATGCGTTCAGCGTTTTGAAGGGCGTTGTAATGGTTCCTGGACCACTATCGGCTGCGGCGGGATTTGCGGGATTCACGTAGTAGACCGTTGCTGACGCCGCCTGTACGAATAGCGTCAGGCATATCGATAGAAAACGAGCTCGACTATTACGTTGAATTTTCATTAGACCCTCCCCGGACAATGGTTCCCATCGATGCGACGGGTTCACTTCGTTGTTTTTCAGGGATTGTTTCTGCAAGCCCTGTGCCAAATTGGTGAACTACGTCACAATTTTCTTACGTGGGGCGGAAGTAAGTGATTGTTTTTCAATGGGGTGTGGGTGGGCGAGATGTGGCGTTAACTAACGCCGCGGATTTATTCCTGCTACCTGTTTGAATGACGGCAGGGGGCCATGGCTGACCCAATTCATCACTTTTTTGGGTTAGCTATGGGGCGAACTGCTCGTTTTCAATGATGCCGATTTTGGTGAGGCCAGCTCGTTGCGCCGACGCCATGACTGCGATGACATTCTTGTACGCGGTCGACTTGTGCGGCCGTAGGTGAATTTCGGGTTGGACGGTTTGGGCGGAGAGCGCTTGCAGTTTTTGATCCAGAATCGCTCGATTTGGAATCGGATCGCCATTCCACAAGACTAGGCCATCGGACTCGATATTGATTTTGATGACTTCCGGAGGTATCGAGGGAGGGGGGCTGTTAGTCGGTACCTGAAGGTTAACGGAATGTAACTGAATTGGAATCGTGATGATCAGCATGATCAACAGGACCAGCATCACATCGATGAGCGGCGTGGTGTTGATGTCCACCATGACATCGGGATCTTTCGAGCCACTGGAGCCGATATGCAGGGTCATTGGCCTGCCTGCGGTTCGGTGATGAAACCTATCTTGAGCACGCCGGCGCGCTGGCAGGCGAAAATGACTTTGCCAATGGATTCATAACGGGCGTCTCCGTCACCGCGAATCTGCACTTCGGGTTGCGGCTCCCTTGCGGCAATTTCCTTTAGCCTTTCCACAAGGACGTTCGGATGGGGAATCCGTTGCTCGTTCCAAAAAATCGCCCCGTCTTTGGTGACTGCGATATTGATATTTTCCGGTTTCGTTTGCCGCGGCTGATTGGTTTCCCTGGGCAACTCGACAGGAACCGTGTGCGTGACGACTGGGATCGTAATCAGAAATATGATGAGCAGCACCAGCATCACATCCACCAACGGAGTGGTATTGATCGCCGATAAAACTTCGTCTTCATCGCCTTCGACGGCGCCGACATTCATCGCCATGATAGTTAGTGCTTCGAATCGGCAGTTTTGGCTCCGCCGCTGATTAACACTAAATGGAGGTCCGCGCTGAATGCCCTCACGTTCTCCATCGCCGTTTTATTGCGGCGGACCAGCCAGTTGTAACCCAAGACAGCGGGTACAGCCACAGCCAAGCCAATGGCAGTCATGATTAAGGCCTCACCAACTGGGCCCGCTACTTTGTCGATAGATGCTTGCCCGGCGACGCCTATCGCGGTCAGCGCGTGGTAAATGCCCCAAACGGTGCCAAACAAGCCAACGAAGGGCGCCGTTGAGCCAACAGTGGCGAGAAAGGCGAGGCCGTCTTGTAGCCGGTTTTGTACGTTTTCCACCGCGCGTTGCATGGACATGCTGACCCAGGTGTTTAAATCGACCTGCTCCAGGAGCCCTTTATGACGCTCGGTTGCCTTTAAGGCGGATTCCGCAATGAAGCGGAATGGGCTGTCTTCCCGTAGGCCAGACACGCCTTGTTGAACGGACCCCGCGTTCCAAAACGTTTTGTTGGCCTGACGTCCTTGCTGCATTAGTTTGAACTGTTCGAAAAGCTTGGTAACGATGATGTACCAGCTACCCATCGACATGATGATCATCAAAACGAGGGCGCCGCGAGCGACGAGGTCGCCTTCCCGCCAAAGGGCTTCCAGTCCATAGGGATTCTGAACGACTTGTTTTGTAGGCGCCGTTGACGGAGTGACTGATGATGAGATCGCATTCGGAGGGTTCGACGAGTCCGCCGCCGAAGCGCTGTGTATTGTGAGGAGCATTGTGGTTACGGCGATAAGGAGCGTCGTAAATACTGCTGACAAACGAGTAGTCATGAAATAGTCATTCCATCAAATTAAATGAAAACGGCGCTTGTACTCGAATCGCTTGCCCGGAGCCGATGCATTCCAGGCGTCTCACGGCATTAAGGGCAACGTTGTTGAATATGCGATGCGTGGACTGCACAACCTTGGCGTCCTGGACCTGACCATTGGGAGCCACGACAAACTCAATGAGCGCCTCACCGGAAAGTCCTTCTCTGAGCGCTTGCGGCGGGAATCGTATTTCGCGTTTGACCGATTCGATGTTGGGACACACGATCGCCACATTATTGCTGGGTGGCCGGGCGATTGCGGGGGCGGTTTCTGCAGGGGCGATCACAGGCGGCGCTTCGGGAGGTGGCGTGTTCGGGGTTGTGGTTAAGGGCGCCGCCGGTGCGGTGGACGGTTTAATCTGAACTTCCGGCGGGGGCACGAAAGCGGGGCGTGCGACGATTGGCTTAGGCGGTGGGATTTTTGGCGCAGGCGGAACTGGCGGCTCAGGCGGCAGAGGCTTTAGTTCCTCAATGATCTTTACTTGAAGGGGCTCTTGAGGCGGCAAGACCATGTCGCGATGATTTCCTTTGAGCAACGCGTAGGCAATCGCCACATGCAAAAAAATGACAAATGCGAGACCGCCAAGATGTTTCGTGGGGTTCCTCTGTTGCCGGGAGAAATCGATAACGGACTGCTTCAATGCGTTTCCTGCTCGTTCTCTTAAGGCCTCCGGTAGGTTAGAGCGGATTGTGGTCGATTGCAATCGCGCGCCTGCGCAGGAATCGGCAGGCGCTTATTCCGATGTTGCCTAACTGAGGGGCTCTGCTGAAGGAGCTAGCTTATGCTCGATGGCGTACATCACCAGGTCCACGCGGTTTTTCACCTCGAGCTTAGCGTAAATGGATGTTAGATGATTGCGTAACGTGTGATCGCTCATGTGTAGGCGGTCGGCGACCGAGTGTCCGGTGGCGCCGCGTTTTTGAACGACTGCCGCGATGATTTCACGCTCTTTCGGCGTTAAGGTTGAAATCTTTTTTTCTTCCGGATTGACGTGGCCTTTCCCCGTGGTGATCGTACTGAAGACCTTTGCGGTGGTGACGCGATCCAGCCACAGTTCGCCCGCGTGCACGCGCTCTATCGCCTTGATAAGCAGTTCGACCGATTGATCCTTTAGCACGACGCCGCTGGCGCCGCGAAGCACGGCATTTTCGCGAGCGGCGCTGTCGCGCACGCCGGTCAATACCAATATGTGGGCGTTACTGTGGGTGCGCAATTCCGGCAAAAAGTCGAGACTGCTATTTCCGTTGAGATCCAAGTCCAGAAGAATGATATCGGGCGAAAGCGTTCGCGCGGCCAAGAGAGCTTCCGACCTGTTGTGCGCCTTGCCAACCACATGCATGCGCGGACTCTCGCTTTCGATCAGTTTTTCCAAGCCCCATAGCAAGCACTTGTGATCGTCAACCAGCATGATATTGATGGTGGGCGCGCTTTTTTGAGTCATTTATTTTCCTTTGGCCTGGACTGACTGGACGCATGTCGCACGCAGATCGAGCGTCATTGGTTCAACGCGAGACGCTCTTCAGTTTAGGCGTATTCATCGGATTTCTGAAGGCGCCAAGCGGCGAATCGTTTTAATTAGGGATTGTGATGGTTACTGCTGTGGCTCCATCCAGCTCGTTGCTAACAACTACGCGGCCGCCAAGATGGGCCGCGCGCTCAGAGATTGATTTCGGGGTAAAAGTTTCGAATGGCTCGGTTTGGCTGCTCTGATTGATGGCTTGGGTAATAAGGTTCTCGCCTTGTTGAAATAGATTGATCGTGGCGTAGGGCGACTTCGTGTGCCGTCCTATGTTGCTTAAACTTTCGCTGACAATTTGCAGTATCTCTATAGCCAGCCGCCCATCGATGTCGAGGTCCGCGTCGGCGTTGATCTGAACATCGATTCCATAGAATCTACGAAATTTTTCCGCTTGTTGCGCAACGCTTTCAAGAAAATTAATCGGATGATTCTCTGGGTGCTCCTTCAACGCATCAACGTAACGTCGTAGTTCAGCGATGCTGTCCGCGGTCATGAGACATAGCTCATCTAAATCCATCGCTAACGGTGAATCGGCTCCCGCTTTGCGACGAAGGGCCTCCAGTCCGATCTTGAGACCTAGATATGGTTGGATGGTGCTGTCGTGAAGATCGAGAGAGATTTGGCGCCGTTCCGCGCGAGCCGGGGTGGAAGCAATTTGTTCGCGCAATCGTAAATGTTCAAGCTGGCAAGCCAACTGATCGGTGGCCTGTTGTAAGAACTGAACATCGGAGGCATTAAAGCTCGCGGAAGGCGAAATCACATAGACTCTCGCGAATTCCGCGTCGGGAAAACGCATCGATGCGGTGACCAGCGCATGGGGGCCAATTGATTTGAACAATTGTTGTAAATCCAGAATTGCGTTATCGGTGTGCTCGCGATTCGCGGACTCGGGGCAAAATCGCCGCTTATATCGAGTCAATCCAAAAAATGAATGCACGCCATATGCAAAACCAGCCGCGCTGGATCGATAACGAAGATTCTTGGCGAGGTTAGCCAACGTTATGCCTGACGGGGTGGGAATGGATTTTCCGTTATCCGCGAGATAGAGGAGGGCGTCACCCTGTTGCGCTTGTATGACGACGAAACAATGTTGGGCCGCATAGAGTTTGCGCAATCGCTCCAATCCGACGCCGAGTAGCTTATTTGATTCGTTGTGTGCGTGACGTAGCTGGCAGAGGTCATTCAACGTGGCCAGTCTGCGTTTGAGCAGACACTCGGAATTAATCCAGCATGCCAGGACCACTGTGACAACGGAGAGATACAACGTGTGCCAGGGAAGCGCCAACCACTCGTCATGATGTTGGTTGGCGCTGGCGTAACTGACTGCAATGGCGAAAAGTCCAAGGGACGCCAGTGTTATTCGAAGAAAATAGATGGCGCGAACGTGGGGTGCTTCAAGCGCGGGCTGGTTCATGACGTTTGGCGTTTCCTTGGATAGAAAATGTCTGCTGTGGACGCCTATCAGGCCAGTGGCCCATGCGGCGCATCGTGAGCGAAAGCCGCGTTGGGCGGTATGAATGGTGTCACAGGGAGGGAAGCTATCCCGCGCGCTTGAGGGGCGGCCGACAGCAAATCGTTGCGCGGGGCGATGCGTTGTTGGGAGCGCAAAAGTGGGTGAGGCAGGAGCAGGCTCTAATTAATGCCGAGAGGTCGGACTGAACTAGCTTGGCGGGAAATATTGATTTTCGGACATAAAATAACACCTCGGTCGCTCTTGTCTCCACATCCACATGAGCGACCGGCGGGCGAAAAATTTACTGATTACAACGCAAAAATTGCGCAATGGATTGGCGGTAGCGCAGGTTAAGTTTTGCTTTTTTCGCTTAATTCCCGGAGATGCGTTGCAATCTCTTTGCTATCTAGCGAAGAAATATCTTTCGCAGTTTCTTCAGTAACCAGCTTACGTACTTCGTCGCCGATTTTCTTTCGAAGCAATCCGAGAAATTTAGGCGGGGCAATGATGCGCACCTTCTCATACCGATGCTCGGTTCTAGCCTTCTCCAGGTATTCGCCGATAGTTTTTGCGAAAAGCTCCGCTTCATGTTCGACAGCATCCACGCGTGGAGTGGTCGAGTGCCCTCGGTATTGGTGGCCTTGCCCGTAGTACCGACCTTGCGCATCTGTAGTGAGTTCCCGATTGCTGGACTTGCCTACAGGGTTAATGAGGTCCTGCATCTCTCGGATGGCGCCCATAGACTCCAATGCTTCAAAAATTCTGGCGCGACTACTATCGGCCGTAAGGATCCATGTTCTTTCCATGGCTTTGCCCCTGGATAAAATGTGTCGGTGGCGCATCCAAGCCGCCCAGGCGTGGATGTTAAAAAATGATATGCAAGAAGAGTTCCTGGATTGCTGTTTTCCGGGTGGTTCAGGCGGAGTCGGCAGCGCCTGATGGCCTGCGCGGAGGATCACGGGGGAATCGCTGAATACCGTCAATCTTACCGACTGTGTAATTTTTGCAACATGTCATTACGACAAGAAATAAATCCAATTTGACGAGTGACCTAAATATCGTGTCAAATCTCGCGACGACGCGCGTCAAGATATGATCACGACGGCGATAGCCTTGTTGTTCATTCTTGATGTCGAGCCGTAAGGACATCTGCTCCAACAACCTTCAACAGGGAACGAGAATGGCAACTGGTAAAGTTAAATGGTTCAACGATGCAAAGGGCTTTGGATTTATTACCCCCGACGATGGCGGGGAAGATCTCTTTGCTCACTTCTCAGCAATTCAAAGTAGCGGATTTAAATCGCTCAAGGAAGGGCAGAAAGTTTCTTTTGAGGTGACGACTGGTCCAAAAGGCAAGCAAGCCGCCAATATCAGACCGGAGTAATTAGCTCCGGTTTTGAAAGAGCCCCGGAAATCCCCCGGGGTTTTTTTATTTGCGCAAATTGGGAGCGTTAAAGTTAATGACGTTCCCCAGGGTGGTATTTTCGCCGAATCTGCGAATGCCTTCTGTTTGTATCCGGTTTTTAAGTATTTAAGGCGTGATTTCGATTGAACAAGGTTTCTGTTTGCTTTGTATGCATGGGTAATATCTGTCGTTCGCCGACTGCCGAAGGCGTTTTTCGCAAGTTGGTGGCGTCTCGAGGTCTGAGCGAGCGCGTTCATATCGACTCGGCTGGCACCCACGGATATCACATTGGCGGCTCTCCTGATTCCCGGGCGGCTGCTTCCGCGTTAAAGCGGGGATACGATCTTTCGTGTCTCAAGGCTCGTAAAGTGGAAGCCCAAGATTTTCGAGTATTTGATTATCTTTTGGCGATGGATCTGGAAAATCTTGGCTATTTGAAAGCGTTACGGCCAAGCGAGGCGAAGGCTGAAGCAAGGCTGTTCATGGAGTTCAGCAGACGTTTTTCGGAACGTGAGGTTCCAGATCCTTACTATGGCGGCACGCAGGGATTTGAGCGTGTGCTGGATATGGTGGAGGACGCCGCGGAAGGATTTCTGGAGCACCTGCTTAAAAACAACCTCGAGTTATGAAGCAACGTTTGATTTGAAGCCGCTCGGACGGCTTGTTTTAAATTTACCATCCTCCCGTCGCTAACCAGCGATCCAATTGATCCATCTTGTCTGAGCCATGGAAAGGTTCGCCATCTACTATGAAGTAGGGCGAACCGAAAACGCCTTTGTCCATCGCGGACTGCACCTCTTTCTTGAGGCGTTCCTTAATTAACGGAGTTTCAATTCCGGCCGCTAACGCTGGTCGATCCAAACCTATGCCGGCTGCAATGGCTAACGTGTTTTCCGGTTTGGAAATATCGATATCGTCTACGTAGAACGCTTTGAACAAACGTTTTGCCAACTCTTTGGCTTGCTGCGGATTTTGTTCCTGCAGCCAGTAGAACGCCCGACTTGGCGCCAAGCTGGCGATTGGGAAGGCAGTGGGAAGCTTGAAGGGGACGCTCAGCAGGCGAGCTGTGCGCGGAAAGTCATGTTTGTAATACTCACCCTTGATGGGAATATTTGGTAGCGGCGCCGCGCCAGTGAATTTGAAGATCGCCCCGAGCAGAATGGGGCGCCACTGAACATCGCGCCGATGTCGCGCTGCAAGCTCATCAATTCGAGTGCTCGCAAGGTATCCATAAGGCGAGGAGAAGTCGAAATAGAATTCAATTGGATCCGCCATGTATTCCTCCTAAACAGCAGTCGAGCGACCTCTTAAAAAGCAAGGAGGACGCTAGGCTCGCAGGTTACTTGATTGCGAGCGCGCGTCCTCCTATTTTGTGATGCTGCTGACTATGCTCGCTGTAGAGTAAGCATAGTCCACCGAGAAGATCTGTTAATGCTTTTGTGTTTCAACTTGCACTAACGGTTCCGCTTCAGTCGATTGCGCAGGGCGCTGCCGGACTCGACGTGGCGGACGCGGCATTGCTTCGGTAGCAAGCGAATCTAGATTCGCGACCTTGTTGGGAGCGGTTTCGACCATCACCAAACCAGCTGCGGCCAGATTGAGTTTGATATCGACCACGGGCGTTGCCTCTGTTCGCGCCGTTTCCAGTGCTCGGCTAATAATCGGCTCGGAAGATACGACTGGCGCTTCCTGTATTACAGCTTGCGCTTCTGTCGACTCGCTCGATTCGATAAAGCTTATCGTCGTATTACTTACCGGAGCAGCAGGCTGCACGGGATCCGATGCGGGGATTGGTTTCTGCTCCACTTCGGCGATTTTCTCCACGATCTCGACCGGCGGCGTTACGTTGTGCGTCGCTTGGCTAACGACGTTATCCATAACTGCGACCGGGGCGATTTCAACTTCGGCTAGGCGTACGGGCGTAACGGCAGTTTCGACCACTAGCGGAGCCTCTCCTGTAAATGAAGCTTCGTTAACCGACGGAACGTTATGCTCCGTGGCCTGAATGCCTTCCTGCTGTGGTGCACGCTCTTGCCTCTCGCCACGCTCCCGGCGACCGCCACGGCGACCACGACGACTACGACCCTCACGAACTTCCGTCGCCACGCCACTTTCGGCTTGGCCTTCCTCACGTATCGGCGCATCTGTCAAAGCGGTGTGTGGCGCCTTCTGAACGGGTTCATTACGCGGCTTTACATCGCGCTCAGGTTGAGACTCGCGACGATCATTGCGCTCGGCTCGGCCTTGACGTTCTCCCCGCCCTTGGCGCTCGGTCCGCTCTTGGCGTTCGGCGACTTCCAGTTTTGGCTCGGTTGCCGGTTTTTCCGCTCTTGGGCCCCGATCCTGACGCGGGCGTCCTTCTCTGCGGTCGCCACGATCTCGTCGTTGACTCTGATGTCGGCTTCCATTGCGCGTTGGTTTGGGCTCAGCGGCAACCGGCGCTGGGGGCGCTGCTTGGGTGCCTTTGAACCACCCCACGATCTTGCTGATCAACGAGCGGGGCGCTTCTGCCGCGCTTGCACGCGAATCGGACCTTGTCGTCTCCGTGGCGTTCGGCGCGGGCTGAGCAGGCGTAATGCCTCTGACGACCGGTTGTGGACGCTCGGTGGTTTCCACTTTCGGTTGCGGTTGCCACAAGTTGCTTTCATCCACCGGCGCCGCCGCGAGTTTGTAGCTCGGGGTATGTTCTTCGAGCTTGTCTGCATCGTGACGAATGCGGCCGACGGTGTAGTTGGGCGTTTCCAGATGAATATTGGGAATCAGCACGATCTCAACTCGAAGGCGAGCCTCGATGTTGTAGATCTCGCTGCGCTTTTCGTTCAGCAGGAAAGTCGCCACTTCCACCGGGACCTGCGCATGGATGGCGGCGGTGTTTTCCTTCATGGCTTCTTCTTGAAGGATGCGCAAAATGTGCAAAGCGGATGATTCCGTATCCCGAATGTGTCCGGTCCCGGAGCATCGTGGGCAAGGAATATGGCTGGTTTCGCCTAAGCTAGGCTGGAGACGCTGGCGTGAAAGCTCGAGCAAACCGAAGCGGGAAATCTTGCCTGTCTGAACTCGTGCGCGGTCAGGTCTCAACGCATCGCGTAAGCGATTTTCTACTTCGCGTTGATTTTTTGGGGATTCCATGTCGATGAAATCGATGACTACCAATCCGCCTAAATCGCGCAGCCGCAACTGACGAGCGATTTCATCCGCCGCTTCCACGTTTGTGTTCAAAGCGGTCTGTTCGATATCGGCGCCTTTGGTGGCTCGCGCTGAGTTCACGTCGATTGATACCAAGGCTTCGGTATGGTCGATGATGATGGCCCCGCCCGAAGGTAGGCTTACATCGCGCCGGTACGCCGTCTCGATCTGATGTTCGATTTGGAAACGAGAGAAAAGCGGAACGTCGTCACGATAGAGCTTCACCTTGTGAACATTGGCGGGCATTACCGTGCTCATGAACGTACGCGCCTGCTCGTAGATCTCGGGGGTGTCGATCAGTATCTCGCCAATGTCCGGCGTAAATAGATCGCGGATGGCGCGCACTACCAAGCTTGATTCCAGATAGATAAGGCAGGGAGGCGCTTCCGTTTGCCCGGCGTGCTCGATTGCGCGCCAGAGCTGAAGCAGATAGTTCAAGTCCCACTGTAATTCTTCCAGGTTGCGGCCAATGCCGGCGGTGCGAGCGATTAAGCTCATGCCTTGCGGCGCTTCGAGCTGATCCATCAATTCGCGGAGTTCTGCCCGGTCATCGCCTTCCACTCGACGGGAAACACCGCCGCCGCGTGGATTATTGGGCATTAAAACCAGATAACGACCAGCCAGACTGATGAACGTGGTGAGCGCCGCGCCTTTGTTGCCGCGCTCGTCTTTATCCACCTGGACGATCAATTCCTGCTTTTCTTTGAGGAGGCTGGCGATTCGCGAGCGAGAAAATTCGCCGTCTTCGTTTTGCAAAAACTGCCTGGCGATTTCTTTGAACGGAAGAAAACCATGCCGCTCACCGCCGTAATCAATGAAGGCGGCTTCGAGAGATGGCTCGACGCGAGTGATAATACCCTTGTAGATGTTGCTCTTGCGTTGTTCCTTACCTGCGTGTTCGATGTCGAGATCGATGAGTTTTTGCCCATCGACGATCGCCACTCGGAGCTCCTCCGATTGTGTGGCGTTAAACAACATGCGTTTCATTATTATCTCTCCCGCGCTCCTGACACGGGGGAGGACAAACCGATTCCCTGCGCTTACCGGTCCACCGGCGAGCGTGATTTTTTTAAGAATTAGGCCATATGGGTCATGTTGCGGGATCCGTAGTGTCCGTATCGGAAAGGGTTTGTCGTCTACGCGGTTGCGGGGAATTCGCCGCAACCGCAAAAAAACCGAGTGTTCTAGAGCGCGTTATCATTTACCATCACTACTTATTTGGGTGAGTGACTTAACCCTGCTAAGGGAGCCTTAATAAAGTTCGCCGCTTGGTCCGATGGTGAGTCCACGATG
This sequence comes from Burkholderiales bacterium, assembly GCA_035539675.1. Lineage (GTDB taxonomy): Bacteria > Pseudomonadota > Gammaproteobacteria > Burkholderiales > DATLHW01 > DATLHW01. The sequence goes on from DATLHW010000085.1 coordinate 16,398, forward strand.
CTCTCGTACCTTTTGTGTTGTACGACCGCGTTTCTCGTTGGCTCTTCATGAGGCCGCTTGCTGAAATTTATTTGAGTGCGCCCTCGATTCCGTCAGCTTGAATCTCTGCGTTACATGACGATGGCTGGACGTAGGTTCCTAGAACGCCGCTGCGACCATCCTCTGAATCAACGCACATTGCATTTACCGGGGAATCAAATAACCGTTGAGTGCGAGACTGGCTCTTTAGGCGCCCCATGGTCGCAAGCTTCTTATTGCTTCGCGCCTTAAATTTGGGGCGTTGCCCTGGGGCCGCGCTGGTTTGCTGTCCCGCTTTCAAATCAACGGGTTGAAGTATATGAGAATTAATAGGCCTGTGCAAAAGAAACTTGATAATTCCTTCATAGACATTTTTTAGAGTAGAGAAGCTGCATTTTCATGAAGCGTCCGATAGCCAATTCAAACTTTTCCTCCGTCAACGAAATACGGGCGACACCGACCGCAGATGCAGTCAGTTGGGTCATTGTTGATGAGTCCGGCGAGAGCCAACGAGTCGATAATTTTTTACTTAAACATCTGAAAGGTGTGCCAAAAAGTCATATCTATCGCATCTTGCGTAGCGGGGAAGTGCGCGTCAACAGCAAGCGAGTGCAAGCGGAATATAAGCTGGCGGTCGGTGATCGAGTGCGCATTCCGCCCATTAGAGTGGCTGAGGCGACTGTTCGACAAGTGCGTGTTCCGGTCGGGAAGCGGTTAGCCGAGCGTATTTTGTTTGAGGACGATGCATTGCTTGTGATCAACAAACCTGCGGGGCTGGCGGTGCATGGCGGTAGCGGTGTAAGTCTGGGCGCCATTGAGCAGTTAAGAGCGGAATTTCCCCAATTTCGATTTCTGGAGCTTGCCCATCGGCTGGATCGGGAGACGTCGGGCGTATTGCTGCTGGCGAAAAAGCGCAGCGCGCTTACGGGGCTTCACGCTATGTTGCGCGACGGTGGAATGGATAAGCGTTATCTCACGCTCGTCGCTGGTCAGTGGAAGAATGGACGCCAATCCGTAAAGTTGTCACTAACCAAATATTTGACGCCTGAGGGCGAGCGCCGGGTGTCGGTGGATGACGATGGTCAAGCCGCCCATACGATCTTTACCTTGAACGAGAACTTCAAAGATTTTTCCTTGTTGGAGGCGGAGCTGAAGACTGGACGCACCCACCAAATTCGCGTGCATTTGGCGCATATGGGCTTTCCAATCGCGGGTGACGATAAGTATGGCGACTTCACGTTGAATAAGGCGCTTCCAAAGCAGGGGTTGAAACGGATGTTTCTTCACGCACACAGGGTCACGTTCCTTCATCCCTTGTCGAGGGAAAGAACAGAAATTATGGCGCCCTTGCCCACAGAGCTGGAAGCGTTCTTGGAATGTCTCAGATCTCCAAGCTGATTTGTTCCGGGAGTCAATTGATCGACGGCGAGAAAGGTGTGCGATTTAATGTCGGCGTCAACGGAAAACCGCAGGCTGCCTTTGTCGTTCGCTTTGGCGGCGAAGTGCACGCTTTCGTGAATTCTTGTCCTCATCTCGGGGTCGAATTGGACTGGGAGCCGGGGGAGTTCTTTGATCTGTCAGGGTTATACTTGGTGTGCGCCACTCATGGCGCGGTATTTATGCCAGATAGCGGCTATTGCACTGGCGGTCCTTGCAAGGGGCGACGATTGGTTTCGTTGCCAGTGCGAGAGCGTGACGGCGAAATTTTTTTAGGCGAAGGGTTGGAGTTATATGTCGAATGAAACTGGGCAATTTTCGGCTGGGGCAGGATCTGCTGGCGGCTGGGAACGTAGCATGCTGGAGAAGCTGGCTTTCGAAAGTGTTCAGGAGCAACGAAGGGCGCGACGGTGGGGGATTTTCTTTAAAAGCTTAACGTTTCTTTTCCTGTTTGGATTGTTGCTGGTGGTCCTGGGGTTAATGATCGGAAAGGAGCCGGTTACGGCAGATCGGCATACGGCCTTGGTGGAGTTGCGAGGGGTAATCGATGCCGAAGGAACTGCTTCCGCCGATAAAATGATTAGTGGATTGCAGGCCGCGTTCAAGGACGCCAAGACTCAGGGCGTTATCCTGCGCATCAACAGCCCCGGCGGTAGTCCAGTGCAAGCTGGCTATATTAACGACGAAATCCATCGTTTACGTAAGCTTTATCCAAGCATCCCGGTTTACGCCGTTGTGGAGGATATCTGTGCTTCCGGCGGTTACTACGCGGCAGTGGCTGCGGACAAGATCTTTGTGGATAAGGCCAGTCTTATCGGCTCCGTTGGCGTATTAATGGATGGCTTCGGTTTCACTGGCGCGATGGAGAAATTGGGGGTGGAGCGACGCCTGTTATCCGCTGGAGAGAATAAGGGCTTTCTTGATCCTTTTTCGCCGTTAAGTGAATCTCAGCGGAGTTACGCCCAAAAGATGCTCGCGGAGATTCATCAGCAATTTATCAAGGTTGTGCGCGAAGGCCGTGGTAAGCGTCTAAAGGAAACGCCCGAAATGTTCAGTGGGCTTGTTTGGACTGGCGAAAAAAGCCTTGAGCTTGGTCTTGCCGATGGACTCGGCAGCTTGCAATACGTCGCTCGCGAGGTGGTGAAGGCGGAGGATATCGTTGACTTTACGCCGGAAGACAATCTCGCAGAAAAGTTCGCGCGTCAGTTGGGCGCGTCGGGAGGGAAGGCTATGGCCAGGGCGCTATTTGGCGCGGAAGGATCACTTCGGTAGTTGTTCTGCGAATGGCTCAGGCTTCAGGCGGCAAGCAAGGGTGCGCCCCAAAGTCGGCTGACGAAGCAAACGGTCGAGGGGTGTTACGCCAATATCAAAAAGACAGCGGGACGCTTATTTAAATCAGGCGGGGATTTCCGCCAATTTGTAATTGTTTGCATGCAAACTGATTCCGTGGCGACCGTGAGATCGACGGCTATACAGAGACGGGTGCGGGGATTCAATACGGCAAGTAAATCAACAAGGAGGGCATTGTTCCTGTACGGGGTTTCGATGAATATCTGAGTTTGTTTCTGCCGCGATGATTCTTTCTCCAGTTCTGTAATGCGTTTCATTCTTCCAATCTTGTCAGCAGGAAGGTAGCCATGGAATGCGAAGCTCTGGCCATTGAGGCCGGACGCGATTAATGCGAGCAGGATTGAGGAGGGTCCGACGAGGGGGCGCACGGGGATTCCCCTTGCGTGTGCGAGCGCCACCAACGCTGAGCCGGGATCTGCAATGCCCGGACACCCGGCTTCCGACATCAAACCTATATCTTTTCCATCCAATAGTGGCTTTAGGAGGGAATTAAGCTGGTCGGCCTTCGTGTGTTCGTCGAGCACTTCCATTTTGATCAGTTGAAGTGCGATTTCGGAGCCGATTTGTTTCAGGAAATGGCGAGCGGTTTTGGGGTTTTCCACGACGAAGTGTTCTAGGCCGCTGATGAGTGTTCTCGCGGCTGGCGGCAACGCAAACTCGATGCCGCTGTCGCCGAGGGGAACTGGCGCTAGGTAAAGCGTGCCTAATTTAGATGTTTCCACCATTTAAATAACCTCAATGCCCTCGTTTTTCAGCATGCTCACTAATTCAATGAGGGGGAGTCCAATTAGCGCATTGGGATCGGACCCTTCCATGCGGGCGATGAGAGCGATGCCGAGCCCCTCGGATTTTGCGCTTCCTGCGCAGTTATATGGTTGCTCTCGGTGAAGATAGGTCTCTATTTGCGCATCGCTTATGTCACGAAATGTCACAGTGGTTGACGTCACTCCAGTTTGGATTGCGCCGGTGAGGCCATTAAGTAAAGTAAGCGCGGTGTGGAAAACGACGGATTTCCCTCGCATTCTGCGTAACTGTATTACCGCATTTTCATGGGTGTCGGGCTTGCCGATATGCTCGTTCCCAAGCGACGCGACTTGGTCGGAGCCGATAACGAGCGCGTCGGGGAAAGTTTTAACGACGGCGCGCGCTTTAGCCTCCGAGAGCCGCGCTGCTCTCATATGTGCGAACTCGTTCGGGAGCGCCTCCTCATTAACATTCGGGGCGGCGATCTCAAATGGCAGGCCTAGTTTGGATAATAGTTCGCGACGGAAGGGCGACGTTGAGGCGAGAATAAGTTTTCTATTCAAAATCAATTCTTTTGACACTGTATTTCAAAAAGAATATCATGCGCGCCTCATAACTGACCAGCCCGTCGTTAAAGGCTGTTTCGTAATAAATCATGTCTGCACTACCAATCATCGACATTGCGGAGTTTACTCGCCTAGAAAAGATCATTGACGGCTCCATTGCTGTGATCGATTTGCCTCGATTGAAAGACTTGGTGCTTGTTGGCGACCAAACGCTGCAATATACAGTGCGCGGCGACTTGACTGCGAGACGAGAGGCCCGGATTACATGTACAATCCACGGCTTCGTTTCGCTGGAGTGTCGGCGTTGTCTTGGGGCTTTTGCCCATGCATTGGAAATTCATTCCACGCTGATTTTTTTGCCCGACGAGAGTCAATTACCCCTGCTTGAAGATGAGGACGATTCCATCGATTACTTGGTGGGGGAAAAGACTTTGGATTTGTTTGCGTTGATTGAGGATGAAATTATTCTTGCCTTACCGTTGGCTCCACGGCATGGAGCAGGTGAGTGCGAGAAATCGGAGGGGCAAAGGACCAGCGGCGGAAAGCCCTCGCCGTTTGCTGTCTTGGCCAAGTTGAAGCGGCCCTAAAAGCTTCTTTTTAATTGTGCGTTGGAAAATAAGTTATTTTTGAAGGAGTAAATCATGGCAGTTCAGCAGAATAAAAAGTCACCTTCCAAGCGTGGAATGCGCCGCGCTCACGATTTTTTGACCAATCCCCCATTGGCCGTGGAGCCAACGACGGGTGAAGTTCATTTGCGTCACCACATCAGCCCAAGCGGCTACTACCGCGGTAGAAAAGTACTGAAGACCAAGGACGAGTAAACCTCGCTTCTTTGGTGGACATTTTCCCTTTGCTTGGGAAGTGTTCACATTGCGGCCTGTCCGAGACCTCGGGCCGCTTGTCATGAACTTTATTAGAGGTGTCCCTATTTCTTCGTTGGACGAGCGCTTACCGATTGTTGTCACGGTTGCTGTTGATGCGATGGGGGGGGACTTCGGCCCTTCTGTGACTGTCGCTGCTGCGGTTCATTATGTCCGTCACAATCCGGACGTGAAGATACTACTGGTCGGCAAGAGCGACGCCATTAAGGCTGAGTTACGCAGCCACAAGGTGACCAGTAGTCAGTTGGAGATCTGCGACGCTTCTCAGGTTGTTGAGATGAGCGAGCCGCCTGCGCAAGCGCTACGTGGAAAGAAAGACTCGTCCATGAGGATTGCAATCAATCTGGTCAAGGACGGCGTAGCAAGCGCGTGCGTAAGCGCCGGTAATACCGGTGCGCTAATGGCCATTGGGCGATTTGTTCTGAAAACTCTGCCTGGAATTGATCGCCCCGCCATTTGTTCCGCGTTGCCCACGACAAAGGGGCATACGTATTTGCTTGACCTGGGAGCCAACGTTGATTGCACTCCCGATCACCTATTGCAGTTCGGAATAATGGGCGCCATGTTGGCTTCGGCCATCGACGGCACGGAACGCCCAAGCGTCGGGTTGCTCAATATTGGCGAAGAAGACATCAAGGGCGACGCGGTGGTAAAGCAAGCGGCTGACCTCCTGCGCGCCAGTAACCTCAACTTCTACGGTAATGTTGAGGGCGACGATATTTACAAAGGTACGACCGATGTCGTGGTGTGTGATGGGTTCGTCGGGAATGTCGCGCTGAAAACCTCCGAGGGTTTGGCGAAAATGGTCAGCGGTATCTTGAAAGAGGAGTTCGGTCGGAGCATGCTAGCGAAGGTGGCTGCCTTTGTCGCTTTTCCCGTGTTGAGGAAAATCAAGAAGCGTGTGGACAATCGTCGCTACAACGGAGCAACGCTGGTTGGTTTGAAGGGCGTTGTTATCAAAAGCCATGGCTCCGCTGATCGCTACGCGTATGAATGCGCAATTGATCGCGCTGTACGCGAGGTTCGCGAAGGTGTTCTGGAGCGCATATCGACCGAAATAGAGCAGGAGCATGGCGGCCTTGGCGCTGCTCCGACATCCACCCAACAATCTAGAGCATGATTTATTCTCGCATCATTGGCACTGGAAGCTATCTTCCAGAAAAGGTGCTGACGAACCACGATCTGGAAAAGATGGTGGAGACGTCAGATGAATGGATTCATTCGCGTACGGGTATCCGTGAGCGTCACATTGCCGCAGAGGGCGAATTTTCCAGTGATCTAGGGCTAAAAGCCGCCGAGCGCGCTATCGCTGCATCAGGCGTCGCCCGTGAAGAGATAGATCTCATTGTCTTCGCCACCAGCACGCCGGATATGATTTTTCCTAGCGCCGCGTGCATCTTGCAAAACAAGCTCGGTATTAAAAATTGCGCGGCTTTTGACATACAAGCGGTGTGCACTGGTTTTATTTACGCCTTGGCTGTCGCCGACAAGTTTGTTCGGTCCGGCCAGCATCGTTGCGCGTTGGTGGTCGGTGCGGAGGTTTTTTCTCGCATTCTTGATTGGAGCGATCGGAGTACGTGCGTATTATTTGGCGATGGCGCGGGGGCGGTGGTTCTAAAAGCATCCGAATCGCCCGGAATACTTACCAGCCATTTGCATGCGGACGGTGGATATCGAGATATTCTTTGCGTGCCGGGTTCTGTCTCTGGCGGTAAGGTTCAAGGACACCCGTTTGTGAAAATGGAAGGTAACGCTGTATTTAAGTTTGCTGTGCGCGTATTGGAAGAGGTTGCTAACGAAGCGCTAAGTACGGCGGGGTTGGATAAATCCGACATCGATTGGATGGTTCCTCATCAAGCTAATATTCGAATCATTCAAGCAACTGCACGTAAGCTCGATTTGTCGCCGGAACGGGTGATTGTCACCGTCGATCGTCACGGTAATACTTCAGCGGCTTCGGTGCCGCTTGCACTTGATGAGGCGGTGCGCGATGGACGTATCAAGGCCGGTCATCACGTCTTGCTTGAGGGCGTGGGTGGCGGTTTTACGTGGGGCTCGTTGTTGATGCGTTGGTAGCGATGACGCAGTCGCCTCGCTGATCCTACTTCGATATAAATAACGGTTAACCACAATGACTTTTGCATTCGTGTTTCCTGGGCAAGGCTCTCAAGCAGTCGGTATGACGAAGGCGTATGAGGGATTGAGTGAAGTGCGGGAAGTATTTGCCGAGGCGTCTGATGTGTTGGGGCTCGATATCTTGCAAATGGTCCAAGAAGGGCCGGCGGAGACGCTCAACCAGACGATTAACACGCAACCAGTGATGCTAACGGCGGGTTACGCTGTTTATCGAGCGTGGCAGGCGATGAGCGATAAAACGCCATCGATATTTGCGGGACACAGCTTAGGTGAATATAGCGCGCTGGTGGCGGCTGGCGCGCTGGCTTTTAAGGATGCGCTACCACTTGTGCGTTTTCGCGCGAAGGCGATGCAGGACGCAGTGAAGGACGGCGAAGGCGGAATGGCGGCCATTCTCGGCCTGGACGAGGAGCCGGTGATCGAGGCGTGTCGGGAAGCGGCCCAGGGGCAAGTGCTTGAAGCCGTAAATCTCAACTCCCCCGGACAGATAGTTATTGCTGGCCATCGCGAGGCCGTGTTGCGCGGTTGTGAATTGGTCAAGGCGAAAGGCGCCAAGCGAGCAATGATGTTGCCGGTTAGCGTGCCATCACATTGTGCGCTGATGAAGCCAGCCGCTGACAAACTTCGTGATTACCTAGCTGGCGTCTCGATGACGTCTCCGCTCATTCCGGTCGTTCAAAATGCGGATGTCCAAGCGCATGGCGATGCTGCGGCTGTGAAGGATGCGTTGGTGCGGCAGCTGTATTCCCCCGTTCGATGGATTGAGACCGTTCAATATTTTGCTCGGCAGGGAATCGCTATGGTCGTTGAATGCGGGCCGGGAAAAGTGTTGGGCGGATTGACCAAGCGCATCGACAGCAATTTGCAGTCGTTGACTTTGCACGACGAGGTTGCATTGCATGATTTGATGGCGAAGTTACAGGCCGCTTAAATAAATCAATTTTCGTTCTCATCTTAAAACCATGACTGACATTGCACTCGTAACCGGCGCAAGCCGAGGAATTGGGCAGGCGATTGCGCAGATGCTCGCGAAACAGGGCGTAACCGTCATTGGCACGGCGACCACGGATGCCGGCGCGGCGGGAATCAGCAAGTATTTGCAAGAGGCTGGCGCGAAAGGCGAGGGCGTTGTCCTGAACGTAAACGACGCCGCACGCATCCAAGCTGTTGTGGATGATATTCAGAATCGTTATGGCTCTATTTTTGTTCTGGTGAACAATGCAGGCATTACTCGCGACAACCTACTGGCTCGGATGAAGGACGAAGAGTGGGATGACGTCATGGCGACGAATCTGCGTTCGATCTTCAGTCTTGCTCGCGCGGTGATGCGTGGCATGATGAAATCGCGTTGCGGACGAATCATCAACATTACATCTGTTGTCGGGGCAGCAGGTAATCCCGGGCAAACAAATTATGCCGCAGCGAAGGCTGGCGTTGTGGGTTTTACCAAGTCGCTGGCGCGTGAGGTGGGGAGTCGGGGCATTACAGTCAATTGTGTGGCGCCTGGATTTATTGATACCGACATGACTCGTTCGTTGTCGGAAATACAGCAAAAAGCTTTATTGCAGAATATTCCACTTGGCCGACTGGGTCATGTGGATGATATCGCCGCAGCGGTGGCTTTCCTTGCATCGCCCGGCGCGAGCTACGTCACGGGTACTACCATTCACGTGAACGGTGGAATGTACATGAGTTAACGGCAGCGCTGGCGCTTCTAAAGCACTGTCGCCTGATTGGCCGACGGTAGTGATGAAGCCCACTTTTCTAAGAAGTTATAGACAAATTTAATGCGCGGGCCGATTCGTGGTCTGCGAGGCGCAACGTAGCGGTTGTACGCCTGCGCTTCCCGGCCGCAACACTGCCTGCTCGCTGCAATTTGTCTGCAGCTTCTCAGTGATACGTGATTGGAATTTTGATAAAATCACGCAACTTTACATTCAGGAAGGAGAGTTAGATACATGGAAAACATCGAGCAACGCGTCAAAAAAATCGTCGCAGAGCAACTCGGAGTAAACGAGGCGGACGTCAAGTTTGAGTCGTCGTTCGTGAATGATTTAGGCGCCGATTCCCTTGATACCGTTGAATTGGTCATGGCCTTGGAAGAAGAGTTCGAGTGCGAGATTCCGGACGAAGAAGCGGAAAAAATTACGACTGTCCAGCAGGCCATCGACTACGTTCAAAGCCACGTCAAGGTCTAATCGTTCTCCCATAAGGGTTCGATTTGTCCATTACATAATTCAGAGCCTTTTCCTCAAGAAAGCTATCTCCCGTGTCTAAACGTCGTGTGGTCGTAACTGGCCTCGGCATGATCTCGCCGGTTGGAGTCGGCGTTGCCGAGTCCTGGGCCAATTTAATTGCGGGTCGAAGTGGGATCGCCAGGATTACCCGATTCGACCCTTCAGCGCTTCCCGTTCAGTTTGCTGGCGAAGCAAAGAACCTTGATGTAACGAAATACCTGTCTCCGAAAGACGCGCGCCGGATGGATATGTTCATCCAGTACGGACTTATTGCAGGTATTGAGGCGGTCAAGGATTCAGGGTTGGTCGTAACCGAGGAGAACGCCGAGAGAATCGGCGTTAACGTGGGCTCCGGCATTGGCGGCTTGCCGTTAATCGAAGAGATGCATAGCGTGATGCAGGCTGGGGGATGGCGTAAGGTTTCGCCCTTCTTTATTCCGGGCACCATTATCAATTTGATCGCGGGTAACCTGTCGATTCATTTTGGATTCAAGGGACCTAGCCTAGCCATCGCCACGGCATGCACGACATCCACTCATTGTATCGGCGATGCTGGCCGAATGATTGAGTATGGCGATGCGGATGTGATGGTTGCTGGGGGAGCGGAATCAACCGTTTCCGCGCTATGTGTCGCGGGATTTGCGGCCGCGCGTGCGCTCTCCACTCGGAATGATGATCCCGCCACGGCGAGCCGTCCGTTCGACAAGGATCGCGATGGCTTTGTCATTGGGGAAGGCGCTGGCGTTTTGGTGCTTGAGGAATACGAGCATGCCAAGGCGCGCGGAGCCAAAATTTATTGCGAGCTGGTTGGTTTCGGCATGAGCAGCGATGCCCACCATATCACTGCGCCAGTAGAGGATGGTGAGGGTGCTCGGCGCGCGATGGCTAATGCGCTTAGAAATGCTCGCATCAATAATGATGAAGTCGATGCAATCAATCCTCACGCGACGTCAACGCACTTGGGAGATATCGCGGAAACAGTCGCAGTGAAGCGGCAGTTTGGGGATCATGCGAAGAAGATCGCCATCAGCGCAACTAAATCCATGACGGGGCATTTGTTGGGGGCGGCGGGTGGTGTCGAAGCGGTGTTTTCGGCGCTGAGCATACACAACAGCATAGCGCCGCCAACTATCAACATTTTTAATCCTGATCCCCAGTGCGATCTGGATTACGTGCGTGATACGGCGCGCGAAATGAAGATCAATGTTGCTGTTTCCAACTCGTTTGGTTTCGGCGGCACTAATGGGTCGTTGGTGTTTCGTCGGATTTAGGGTTGCGCTTGATCAGCTTGGAGACTTCTAAGAACCTGTTCGAGATATGTGGCGAGTGGGTTTGATTTGAGTGCGGAACAGAGGTTCCGGTTGGCGTCGACCGCCTGCGAAGTGGCTTTCCGATGCAGTGGAAAGCGGGCTCTGCATGGGATGGGCGGACGCGTATAAAGCGTCGGCATGGCGCCGGACTCTCAAAACGCCGTTTCAGTGTAGGCTAACTCGCGATAGCAAGTTAAGCGGCGATAGCTAAAGTCGGCCCGCGCAGTAAGATCTCGAACAGGTTCTAAGTCATCGATTGGCAGGAGAAACAAGGCTAGATAACTATGCGCCGATAGCGCGTGGCGCCCTTAGACGAAGGACCGCCAATGAATCTCGCTTCTAGTGCGATATTTAAATTCCATATTCAAAGCTATTTCCACAGAGGGCCTAGGCGCTTCCAATGATTAAGCGGTTTTTTATCCTGATTCTGGGAGCCGCGCTAATCGCAGCGGCCATGTTTGCGACTTGGCTTGTCCTGTTTGTTCATAAGCCTGTAGTCCCCCCGGTCCTTCCCTTCGAGTTTTCCGTTAAACATGGCAGCACGCTGAAAAGCGCCGCGCGCGATATCGCCGCAAGCGGGTTGCCAATTTCCCCTTTGCAATTTGAGATGATGGCGCGCCTGATGGGCAAGGGGCGGGACGTTAAGGCGGGAACTTATCAATTAAGCGGCCCAATCACGCCATTTGATTTGCTCACTAAATTGCGAATTGGGGACGCAATCCATAGTGAAATCACGTTTATCGAGGGCATTAGTTTCGGTCAAATGCGTAAGGTCCTTGCAGGGCACGCAGGGTTGAAACAGGATACCGTCAAACTTTCGGATAAAGCGATTCTTAAGCAGGTGGGCGCCCATGAAGCGCATCCAGAGGGTTTGTTTTTCCCCGACACATATAAATTTAGTAGTGGGATGAGTGATTTGGCGATTCTCAAGCAGGCATATCAGGCGATGCACAGCATGTTGAGCAAGCAATGGGAAAAACGAGCGCCGGGCTTACCTTATAAAACGCCATACGAAGCCTTGATCATGGCCTCCATCGTTGAAAAGGAAACTGGTAAGGCGGAGGAGCGCTCTCATATCGCGGGCGTTTTTGTGAATCGTCTTAAACGAGGTATGAAGCTGCAGACCGATCCCACGGTAATTTACGGTATTGGCGAAGCTTTCGACGGCAACATTCGTAAGCGCGACTTGAGCGCCGATACGCCGTACAACACCTATACTCGTGTTGGTCTGCCGCCTACGCCGATCGCTATGCCGGGATTGGCGGCGATCGAGGCCGCGTTACAGCCTGCCGCCACGGAAGATCTTTATTTCGTGGCGCGGCGCGATGGCTCGCATCATTTTTCCAAGACGCTCGAAGAACATAATCGAGCCGTCGCGAAATATCAAAAATAGGGGCGCATTTCTTGAGCCGTGGAATTTTCATTACGCTGGAAGGCATCGACGGGGCGGGCAAGAGCACTCACCTTGAGTGGTTAACCGCATTTTTGCAGCGCCAAGGAAAAGCGGTGGTTCGTACGCGGGAGCCTGGCGGGACGCCGCTGGGAGAGAAAATACGCGCATTGCTATTGTCCGAGCCAATGCAGCCGGAGACGGAGGCGCTGCTGATGTTCGCGGCGCGCGCGGAACATCTGAAAACCGTGATCGAACCTGCGCTTTCCAGAGGCAATTGGGTTGTTTCCGACCGTTTCACTGACGCAAGCTTCGCCTATCAGGGCGGAGGCAGGGGGCTCGCCGAGGAAAAGCTGGCGATGTTGGAGCGTTGGGTTCAGGACGGACTACAGCCTGATTTGACGTTGTTATTCGATGTGCCCCTGGAAATATCCCGACAACGCTTGGCGAATGCGGGTAATGCGCCGGATCGCTTTGAGCAGGAAAAGTCTGATTTTTTTAATCGAGTGCGCAATATGTACCTTAAACGCGCAGCGGAGGCTCCGGATCGGATTAAAGTGATCGACAGCGATCAGCCAGTCCCCCTGATTCGAAGTAATCTGGAAGAAATCATCGAAGCTATTCTTCTCAAATGATCTATCCATGGCACCAATCTTCATGGAGTCAGTTGCAGGCGGCAAGCGTGCAACAACATCATGCCTTGCTGCTGCATGGACCGGCTGGTGCGGGCAAACACCGGTTTGCTGAAATTCTCGCGCAGTCGTTGCTTTGCGCCAACCCGAAGGAAACAGGGGCGCCGTGCGAGGAATGCGCGGATTGCCACTGGTTCGAACAAAAATCCCATCCCGACTTCCGACTTTTGACGCCCGATGCGCTACGCGCTGAATCGGAGGCGGATGCCGAGCTATCCGGTGAAGAAGGCGCTCGTGGCGAAAAGAAACTGACGACTCAAATTACCATTGAGCAGGTGCGTGCGTTACAAGATTTTATTTTCTTAACGACGCACCGGAGGGGTGGCAGACGGGTGATCCTGGTCCATCCGGCCGACGCCATGAACGTTTTTTCGGGTAACGCGCTTTTAAAAATGCTGGAAGAGCCCCCACGGGGAACGGTATTTTTGCTTGTGACAGACGAATTGAGGCGTTTATTGCCGACTATTATTAGCCGGTGCCGTCGTTTTCCCTTGCCGACCGCTAACCACGTTGATGCCCTTGCATGGCTACAGGATCAGGGCGTCGCCGATGCGGAAATTTTGTTGGCCCAGGCAGGCGGCAGCCCGTTGGATGCGTTGGCGACCGCTGGATCTGAAGAACAGCAGGAGCGCCGTCGTTTCCTTGACCAATTAAGCCAACTTTCCGGCCCGGGCGCGGCGTTGGAATTGGCCGCAGCTTCCCAAAAAATAGCCCTCTCCACAGTGGTGCGCTGGCTTTTCACTTGGTGCTATGACCTGATGGCGGCATCCCTCACCGATACTGTCCGATATCACCTTGATTATCGCGACGCCATCAAAAAGCTGGCTTTACGATTGCCCATGGATCAGTTATTGATCTACCAGGACACATTGAAATCCGCCGCCCGGTCTGTGAATCATCCGCTTAATCCGAGACTTTTTTTGGAGCAGTTGTTACTATCTTATCTGCAAACCATAAGGGACTCATCCGCCGGTGAATATATCTGAATCAGCGAGCAGTGAGCTTATTGTCCGTCCAGGCGTGATGTCCCTGACGGTGCGTAACAAGGCTTCCCTGTACGCAGCCTATATTCCCTGGCTGCGTAATGGCGGCATGTTCCTGCCGTCGGAAAAGCCTATGAACCTCGGCGAACCATTTTTGCTGATACTTACCCTGATGGATGACCCGGCCAAAATTCCCATAGCCGGGCAGGTGGCCTGGATTACCCCGCCTAATGCGCATGGCAATCGGCCTGCTGGCTTAGGGATACAGTTTTCGGACAACCAGCAGATGAAAGACTTAAAGAAGCGGATCGAGAACATTCTTGCCGGGGCTTTGCAATCGTCGAAGCCAACCCATACCATCTAATTCCATTTCCAAATTAACCGTGCACTTTGTCAGCGTCGCTTGCCGTACTATTTGTACTGTCTGCGCGCCGCTTTCGTGTCACGATTAATTTGGAAATGGAATAAAGCGGAATTCGTTACCCTCTGGCGCATTTTGCTCCACTGACGATTTTCCCCCGCCCATACTGAAGAGCTGGCCGATAAGCGCCAGGCTTTGGCTCCGTTAATAACTTCCACGCTATTTCCACCATGTTTGTTGATTCACATTGTCATATCGATTTTCCCGAATTGGCCTCCCGTATTGACGAGGTGCTGGGGAACATGGCGTCGAACCAAGTGACGCATGCTTTGCTGGTTTGCGTGAACCTCGAAGACTGGCCTCGTGTCCAGGCATTAGCGGAAGCGCATGACAACATCTACGCATCTGTTGGCGTTCACCCCGACCACAACGAAGGCGCTCCCCTGGATGAGGCCGAATTGCTGCAACGCGCCAAAAATCCAAAAGTGGTCGCCATAGGCGAGACCGGTCTTGATTACTATCGTTTGACCGGAGACCTGGGTTGGCAGCAAGAGCGGTTTCGAACCCATATCCGAGCCTCGCGAAGCTGTAGAAAGCCGCTGATTATCCATACAAGGGAGGCGGCGGAAGACACCTTGCGGATCATGCGGGAAGAGGGCGCTGAGGACATTGGCGGCGTGATGCATTGTTTTACGGAAAGTTGGGAGGTTGCCCAGCAGGCGATGGACTTGGGATTCTATATCTCCATTTCAGGTATCGTTACGTTCAAAAACGCCGTCGCTTTGAAAGAAGTTGCACGAAAAATTCCGCTGGATCGGCTGCTTATCGAAACCGATTCTCCTTATCTAGCTCCCGTACCGTATCGCGGCAAAACCAACGAGCCGGCTTTTGTGAAGCATGTGGCCGAAGAAATCGCGCGCATCAAGGAACTACCGGTGGAGACTGTGGCCGAAGTCTCGACAGCCAATTTTTTTAGGCTGTTTGACCCGGATGTTTCATAAATTGCACGAGTCC
Organism: Burkholderiales bacterium; assembly: GCA_035539675.1. GTDB lineage: Bacteria > Pseudomonadota > Gammaproteobacteria > Burkholderiales > DATLHW01 > DATLHW01. Next base: position 31,517 of record DATLHW010000085.1, read on the forward strand.
TCGCTGGTCTTTTGATCCGTGGGAAAATTTTGTTCCGTCGGGCGTATGAATAACTACGCCACTTCGTCACAAAATTCCCCCACGAATCAAAATCCGGCGCGATCATCTCGCGAATTTATGAAATATCCGGGTTAAGGTGAGCAACTGATATTTTCGCCCAACCCTTGATGAGACTAAAACAAATGACCGCTTTGCCCGAAGGAAGCGTGGAAGACCCGCCTTATGCGGGGCTTACGCCCGATTGTGTACTTGATGCGCTGGACAGTGTGGGTTTGCATGGCGATGGGCGGCTGCTCGCGCTCAATAGCTACGAAAATCGGGTTTATCAGGTAGGTATCGACGCGGAAGGCGAGCGACCGTCGTCAGTCGTAATCGCAAAATTTTATCGTCCGGCGCGTTGGTCCACGGAAGCTATTCTGGAAGAGCACGCTTTTGTGCGTGAGCTTGTGGAAAGGGAAATCCCAGTCGTTGCTCCGCTCGATTTCGATGCGGGATCGAATGGCGGCAAAGTGACGCTCCATGAATTCGCGGGCTTTCGCTTTGCTGTGTATCCGCGTTGTGGTGGTCGGGCGCCCGAATTCGAGAATCTGGATACGTTGGAATGGATGGGGCGCTTTATCGGGCGGATTCATGCGGTGGGCGCGTTGCAGCCTTTTAGCGAACGACCACGGCTCGACATCAATACCTTTGGCGAAGAGCCGCGCGACTGGCTGCTGGCGAGCGACTTTATTCCGGTTGATTTGCTGGAGGTGTGGCGCAGCGTCGTCAACCAGGCGTTGGATGGCGTCAGGCGCTGTTACGATCGTGCGGGGGAGTTGCGCGGGTTACGTTTGCATGGCGATTGCTATGCCGGCAACGTGCTCTGGATCGAGGCGGGGAAAACGCGAGGACCGCATTTTGTGGACTTTGACGATAGCCGCATGGGCCCCGCAGTGCAGGATTTGTGGATGTTGCTGTCGGGGGACCGCGCCGCAATGACGAAACAACTCGCGGCGGTATTGGCTGGTTACGAGGATTTTTTTGAGTTCGATAGTCGAGAACTTTATCTGGTCGAAGCCCTGCGGACCTTGCGCCTTATTCATTACTCCGCGTGGCTCGCCAGGCGTTGGAATGATCCAGCCTTTCCAGCAGCCTTCCCGTGGTTTAACACGCAACGATACTGGCAAGATCGCATTCTTGAGCTGCGCGAGCAGATTGCGTTGATGGATGAGGAGCCGTTGTGGCGCTAATTCCATTTCTAAATCAAACGTGTACTTTGTTTGCGCCCCGCAGTCGCGTTCACGTTTGATTTAGATTAGAAATGGAATAAGAAGCCGTCTAAAAAAGCTCCACATCGCTGTCGTCTACCGCTGCGCTTAGTTTTGTCTCGGCAACCAGGGTTTCATAAACGCTGACCTGATTACGTCCATTGTTTTTGGCGTAATACAACGCCTTGTCTGCCCGATCGATAACCGTGGATGGCAAATCCCCGCTAGTAATCATGGAAACGCCAATGCTGGCCGTTATTTGTCCTACTTGAGGAAACGGAAAAGCCTCCACGGTTTGCCGAAAACGCTCCAATACCGCCAGCGCCCTAGTGAGATCGACGTCCTTCAACACCACCACGAATTCTTCCCCGCCGATACGAAACAGCAAGTCGCCTCCACGGAACGCCTCTACCATGGCGCGGGCGAAGAGCAGTAGTACTTCGTCGCCGTAAAGGTGGCCAAAACGGTCATTGACGCGTTTGAAATGATCCACATCCAGAATCGCCAAGCAGTAGGCGCCCCGGCCGTCCGGTTGACTATCCACGGCCCTTAATGAGGTGATGATTCTTAGAACTTTTTCATCAAACGTTTTTCTGTTGAGCAAGCCCGTTAATTTGTCGCGTTGACTGGAGGCGAGGAGAGATACATAGTTTTTATAGAACCCTAAGAGGATCGAAACGAGTTCCTGTTCTCTCGGATTGTCACTCTCCGACTCCACAATCAGGAATCCAGCGATCCCGCTTGTTGTCTTCACGGGATGAATGACACGAACATTCGATTCTTGCGAGCTGTTCGTCACGACGGCCTGCTCGGTCGCCAGACATTCCAGGAATGCGGGGTCGCTCTCCAGCAAAAGGCTTTCGAACCCCCGATCATCCAAATTTTCATGGTCGGCCGGATCGACGAAGAACACTAAACGTTGTCCGGGAACGTCGGGATTGTCGTGAATCTTGCAAAGGCGGATGGTCTTTGCGGAGATGAACTCGTGCAGCGTTTCGATCAGCGTTAACTCAAAGGCGCGAACGTCGCCCTTTTCAGTAAGCTTCACCACCGACCGCAATATACGTCGATTATCGAATTTATCTGGCTGGGACATCGGGCCCACCGTTTTTGGCTAACTTTTGGAGGGCTTGGAGAGGAGTTGCTTCGAGTGCCGCCATAAAAACGAAGTCGCAAAGCATTATGCGAGTCCGAATTCCCCTGGGACGATTCTCTTCTCCAAGAACTTTTTTAGGGGATATTGCATTCCCCCTTTGAACCTATTCAAACGCTGTCGCGAACCGGTCAAGTTCGCGGCGACAAGCGTGCGTTCAAGGCGTGAATCTTCAAACTTGGCCTGTGCAGTAAGATCTGGAACAGGCTCTTAGTATTGCTCGAAGTTTCGCCCCCGACCGCCACTAGTGTCAACCTTGGCGGCCTTTTTCATATCTTTCGTCGCAGTCGCGATCAATTCTTGGCAATCGCTATCCTTGCCGGGACCGGTTTCTATGAGGGGAATCAATGCAACAAGCGGATTGACCAGAGCCCCTAGCAGCAGCGCGGCGCCGCCTCGCGCGGCGAGTGCTTCTTTATCGGGCGCGAAATCGGGGTTTTTAAAGGAGCCCTTGGCGTTTAATGGAGAGCGAATGCTCAAGATGCTTTTGTCCTTGGGCAACGGATTAAGCCGGAGATCGAGCGTCTCATTTTGCAAGTTAATGACGCCTTCTCCCGTGATGTTGGTGTCTGTTGTATCGAAGACAAATACATTGGTTTTCATGACGCCATCCGTCACCTTAAAGTCGGCGACGGCGCAACGGATCGTCGCGTTACGATCACCGCCCAGCAGGTACTTGATGATTTCCCCGCCGTCGATGCCGACCACTTCGAGCAAGAGGTTGCTAATTTTTCCGCCGGTCATCACCGCCGCAATTTCGCCATCGGCGGAGGCCAGCAATTTTGCGAATGAGTTCCCTTCACCGGATAGTCCCGCACTGCCGCTAAGCGTCCCGGCGCTGGTTCTGGTTAATTCGACGCCGGGGAATAGTTCGTTCAATCGCAATTTATTGAATTGTGTGTTGACCTCGACAGTTGGCTTGTCCAATTTTCCATTCAACGCGATATTGGACGCGAGTTGCCCGCCCGCGACACCGAAATTGAGCGGCGCAAGCTTCAGCACGCCATCGCGCAAGACGACGTGAGCAAATAGATTATCGAGAGGTAGTCCTTCACGACGAATGCTATCAGCCTTGAACTTCACGTCTGCATCCATGGCGCGCAGGCGATTTAGGCGGAACGGTTTATCGGGAAGCACATGAGAGTCCATCGCCAACTTGGCGGCGGACTGCTTTTGAGCAGGAGAGGCTGTTTCGCCAGGGCCGGTTTTAGGCGGCGCGCCGATGATTCCCGCCAAGTCATCGATATCCAATACGCGTGATCTGAGTTCTCCCGTGAGAGAAGGGCGAACGCCAGCGCTATCGACATGAATGTCGCCTGCCAAGTCGCTGTCTCCTACCTTGCCCGAGAAATTGTTCAGGCGCCAAGAAGGCCCATCCCGAATAAGGCGCCCATTGATAGAGTACGGCGGCGTCGGCGGGATGACGACGCCGCTCAACGGATAGAGCTTCGACATATCCTGTCCGCGTAGCTTGAAAGCCAGATCGAGCGCGGAGAGCGAGGCGAACTCGCTGATGCTGCCCTTTATGTCCGCGCTCGTATCGCCAATTCGCCCAGTCGCTTGAATAGGGTAGGGCGCGCCGTCATTTTGTAATGACAGCACGGACCCGCCTTGACCCTCCGCATGTAACTGAAGACCTTTGAAGGTCCCGTTAGCGTGGAATTTCATCGCGCTTGTCGGATCGGCGGCTACGCTATCGGTGTTGAGCTCGGCTCTGACGTCGGTTTTTATCGCGGGTGCGTAAAACGTCAGTGCGCCTTTATCAATGCGCAATCGGGTGATTACTGGCGGGGCGCTCTTTTCTTGATCTTGCTTGAGAACCCAATTGCGTTCGCCGCTTGGGCTTTCTTCCAACATCACCTTTGGGTTTGATAACACGACGTCCGGCAACACCATGTGGCCACCAATAAATTTACGAATGTCGAGCGTGAAATCAGCTGCATCGATATCCAACATTAATCGTTCTTTGCTCCATGACGCGTTGGCGAGTTTTATGTTTTTCAAATAAATACGAGGTGTGAATGAAAGATCGACATCCATCTGACCAATGGAAAATTCTCTCCCCGTTTTTTTCGTCACTTGTCGTTCGACGTAACCGCGCAGCATGTCCCAATCGAATAACAATATGGTCGCGCCGACCGCCACGAATAGGAATGCGAAGATGAGCGCTAGCGATTTATGGAGTCGGGACATTATTTATTTAGGAATTGATGCTCCTGGTAAGCGGGGAATTCAGACAGAACTAAAGGCAGAAGGCCGCCGCATGGCGGAAGAACACGACTAACTCAAATCAAGCAAGAAACGGGCGCGAATAAATCGGGGGACTTGTAGGAGGGAGCTCGCTCGCGATTGTCAGCGTGGCGCTGGATGCAATCGCGGGCAAGCTCTCTTCTAATATGGGGAGAGGGATGGACGTGTAATTTTTTCACGCGCCATTGTCAGAATTGCCGGAAACTGGCTCCTCGCGAGCAAGCTCGATTCTACTGACAATATAGTTTCCGGATTTTTCATCACGTTCGAGTTTGAGTAAATTGCGGGTTTGCGCTTCCTCCAAAAGACCCGTGAACGAACGAAATCCGTAATAACTTTCGCTAAATCCCGGGTTGCGTCGTTTCAATGTTTGCTTAATCAGTGAACCCCAAATTTTTTCATCCTCGCCGCGTTCCGCCACAAGCGCGTCCAATGTTTCCAGGACAAGATCTATCGCATCCTGCTTCTTGTCGCTTTCGTCTTCCTTCTTGCTCGCGCTTCCGCGAGGTTTAGCGGCGCTGGCGCCCTCAGATGCTGGTTTCGTTGTCTTCTTCGTTGTTTTCTTCTCTTGCCGCACGAGATCGTCATAAAAAATGAATTCATCGCAATTCGCAATCAATAAGTCGGACGTGGACTTCTTGACGCCGACGCCGATCACCGTCTTGTTGTTTTCCCGCAGCTTGCTTACCAATGGCGAAAAGTCGGAGTCGCCGCTGACGATGACGAACGTGTCCACGTGAGACTTCGTGTAACAAAGGTCGAGTGCGTCCACCACCAAGCGGATATCGGCGGAATTTTTTCCGGATTGCCGCACGTGGGGAATCTCGATCAATTCGAAGGACGCTTGATGCATCGCCGCTTTGAAATCCTTGTAGCGATCCCAGTCGGAGTAGGCTTTCTTGACGACGATGCTGCCCTTGAGTAACAAACGCTCAAGCACTTTGTTGATATCGAACTGTGCATACTTGGCTTCGCGCACGCCTAATGCGACGTTCTCGAAATCGCAGAACACAGCCATGCTGCGCGTATCGGATTGAGTGGTCATTTTGTCATCTCTATGTTTTTGTCAAGACACTAGTGTGGATATTTAGCACAACTACTTCTTCATTGCTTGTCATTGCACTAGAATGAACAAGTTTCATTCTAGTGTTGCTTTTCACTGGCGCTCCGTCCAGACATCCATTTTTGTAGATGCCCAGCCTTAGAACCTGTTTACGATCTGTAGCGAGCGGGGCGAGATTGAGGCGAGGAGTTGACACGTACAAGTGGTACGTCGAGCACCGCAGCCTCAATCTCACCTCGCGCAGTAAGATCGTAAACAGGTTCTTACGAGCATCCGTTTTGTGAATCCTATTTCGATTACAGAGAGAGACGCTCATGCCCCATGCGCTGGTGGTTGACGATGATATCAATGCCCTATCCGGTCTGGCCGAACTGGTCGCCCGTGAAGGTTTTACTGTTTCCACTGCCTCCACCCTTCAGGAAGCGCGCGAACGGATGGCTGAGCGTCGGTCGGACGTGGTGTTGCTGGACATCCTCCTGCCGGATGGTAGCGGCATGGATTTGTTTCAGGATGTGGAATCCAGGGCGACTACCGAAGTTGTCCTCATTACCGGCCACGCGAGTATCGAGAGCTCCATCGAAGCGCTACGACTCGGCGCCGCCGACTATCTAATCAAGCCGGTCAACATCAAACAGCTGAGGGCTATTCTATCGCGTGTGGCGCGTCCCGCAGACCTTAAAGTTGAAATTGGCGTGCTGCGTGGAGAATTGCGCAGTCTGGGGCGATTTGGGCGATTGCTCGGCGCCTCGCCGGCCATGCAGAAGGTTTACGATCAGATTGAGCGAGTAGCGCCGACCGCGGCGACTGTTTTCATCACTGGTGAAAGCGGCACTGGCAAGGAACTGGTGGCGCAGACCCTGCATGACCTTAGCCGCAGGCGAAAGGAAGTGTTTCTGCCGATCAACTGCGGCGCCATTTCGCCGCAGCTCATCGAAAGCGAAATGTTTGGGCATGAGAAGGGCAGCTTTACCGGCGCGCTGCGTGAACATAAAGGTTATTTCGAACGCGCCAGCGGTGGGACAGTGTTCTTGGACGAAATTACTGAAATGCCCATCGAATTGCAGGTAAAGATGCTGCGCGTGCTGGAGTCCGGAACGTTCATGCGCGTCGGCTCGGACCGCGAAATCGAAGTCGACGTTCGCGTGATCGCCGCCACGAATCGTATCCCTGAAGAAGCCGTGACTGAAGGCAAGCTGCGGGAAGATCTTTTATATCGGTTGCAAGTGTTTCCGATGCGTTTGCCGCCGTTACGCGAACGTGGGGACGACGTCTCCCTGTTGGCCAGTCACTTTTTGGAAGGGATCAATCACGCCGAATCCGCCGTCAAGACTTTCGCACCGGCAGCGTTGGATAAATTGCAGGGATACGATTGGCCAGGCAACGTGCGGGAACTAAAAAACGTTGTTCACCGATCCTTCATCATGGCTGACGACATCATCGATGCGACCTGCCTGCCGCCTGAGTTAGGAAAGTCGAAGCAGGTGACGGGTCCCTGTTTCCAGGTTCGAGTCGGCAGTAAAGTTTCGGATGTGGAGAAGCGTCTCATCTTGGCGACCTTGGAGCAATGCGTCGGCGCCAAGGAGAAGGCGGCGGAAATGCTGGGCATCAGCTTGAAGACGCTTTACAACCGTTTGCGGGAGTATGAAACGCAGGAGAACGAAGGCGCAGCTTCCGATTCATTGGCGTCCGAGACACGGTAACACCGCTTTACGAATAGCGGCATGGTTTATGCACGTCCTTCTATCGAGGGCGGGGATTGGATCATCCTCGCCTTTTCAAGACATTTTTTGAACAGATAGGAGAACGCTATGCAATTAAAAGAAATTATGACGAAGCCAGTTGAAACCGTTGCGCCCACCGCGTCGCTGGTGGACGCTGCGAGAAAAATGCTGGTTCAGGATATCGGCGCCTTGCCGGTATACGATGAGCAAAGAGTCGTCGGCATTATTACCGATCGCGACATCGCTATCCGCGCGATCGCCAATGGGCTTGATCCGGCAGACACGAAGGTGCAAGAAATAATGACCAACGAAGTATTTTCCTGCGATGCCGATAGCGATGTGGAGGACGCCTGTCAGCTCATGGAGGAAAAACAGATCCGGCGTCTCATAGTGACTGATGATCAGCAGGGGCCAATCGGTATTGTTTCCCTCGGCGACATGGCGCTTCAACTACGTGAAGAACAGTCGGGCGAGGTGCTAAAAGAAGTCTCGCAGCCCGAGTAATCGTGAGTAGGCCACGGAATATTTCCGTGGCCTACCATATCCCTTCCTTCAAATCTTGCTCATCTACCGCTGTCTTCAACGCGTGGCGCCTTACGCGGTAAATACTTCCTGCATCTTTTGTAAAAAGTACGTTGAATCCAATGACGTGACAACGCACGCTTAAGTCATTAGCTAACGTTGAGAGTGGTTTCTTTCTCTGTATTCCTCCCATTTCGAAAATTTGTTGTGGCTCACTTGTTGCTTTTGCTCATACAGCAGGTAGAGAGCCATGGGCTCCTGAATATTCATCTATCTAAGCAGAGGAGAATTTGTCATGCAAAGGACTAGCCAACGCACCACTCAGAAAAGCAGTCAAAAGACCGCCAAGAAGCCAACGGCGAAAACCGCTCGCACCCGAAAGCCGGCTGCGCCAGATGCGATCGGGCTGTTGATGGACGATCACAAAAAAGTGCAAAAGATATTTAAGGATTTCGAGAAGGTTAAGATCAAAGGGGATTCGCAGAGGAAAGCCGAGTTGGTTCGGGCGGCGTGTCATGAGTTGACCCTCCACACGCAACTGGAGGAGGAATTAGTCTATCCCGTG
>DATLHW010000086.1:0-3165 GCA_035539675.1 Burkholderiales bacterium
ATCCTCCCCCGGCCTATGGCGTCTCGCCTACAAACGCCTGTTGACCGACCGCGTAGGCATCACTTCCGCCTTTGTCGTCGCATTCTTCCTGCTGCTCATCATCGCTTCCGCGTTTGGATTCCTCGCCGGCGATTGGAACAAGGAGGTCGGCGTTTCCTACGCCAATCCGAGCTTTCTCGGCGCGGCTGACGATAAAAGCGTCAAGGCCGGCGAATCGACGAAGCAAGACGTGATCCCGCCGGTCGATATATCGGACGTCGATCCGCTCGCGCCGTGGTACGCCGAATGGGAGCGGCGCACCAAGGAAATCGAGGTTACCCAAGTGAATAAGGCTGAGACCTTACCTTTCGGCGGCGATAAATGGGGACGGGATATCGTCAAAAAAACCATCAAGGGCGCGCAGTCGTCCATTATTGTTGGACTGGTGGCCGCCGTGATCGCGGTTGTTCTGGGCACACTGTTTGGCGCGCTGGCCGGATATTTCGGTAAATGGGTGGGCGATTTCTTCGAATGGTTTTACAACGTCTTCACCTCCATTCCCTACATCCTGCTGATACTGGCGTTCGCGGCGGTGTTCGCTGGATCGCCGTTGCTGGCGCAGTTTCGCGGCATTCCCATGGTCATTCTGATTTTGGCGTGTACGGGATGGACCGGCATTTACCGATTGGTTCGAGCCGAGTACATCAAGCACCGCTCACGCGAGTACGTTCGCGCCGCTGAAGCGATCGGCGCAAGCGATCGACGGCGCATGTTTGTTCACATTCTCCCCAACGTCAGTCATGTGGTGCTTGTTCAACTGTCGCTGCATGTCGTGCAGTTCATCAAGGCGGAGGTGATTCTTTCTTTCCTTGGTTTCGGCGTGCCGGTGGAGAGTGTTTCTTGGGGCACGATGCTGGCGGAGGCGCAGAACGAATTAGTGATCGGCAAATGGTGGCAACTGACTGCGGCCGCAGCCAGCATGGCGGTGCTTGTGACGGCATTCAGCATGTTCACCGACGCGTTGCGCGATGCTTTGGATCCAAAGTTGAAATAATTTTCCGATATGAAAGAAGCGAATGACCGACGCTAACGATGACATCCTTCTCTCCGTGGAAAACCTGCGGATCAGTTTTCGGACAGGAAAGCACACGACCTTCGAAGCGGTAAAAGGCGCTAGCTTCAACATCCCTGTTAATAGCACCGTCGCGCTCGTTGGAGAGTCGGGCAGCGGCAAGTCGGTTTCCGCCATGTCCATTCTGGGGCTGTTGCCCGCGGACTCGGTGATTGTTTCGCCGGAGAGCGCCATTCGTTATCGAGGCCGCGACCTACTGAAAGAGCCGGAAGATAAGCTTCGTCGAATTCGTGGCAAGGAGATCTCGGTCATCTTCCAGGAACCGATGAGCTCGCTCAATCCGGTTTTTAGCGTGGGTGACCAGATCGTTGAAATTTTGCGTTTGCATATGAACATGAGCCGAGCGGCGGCGAAGAAACGCGCCGTGGAGTTGTTGACGGAAGTCGGTATGCCCCAACCTGAATCGCGCATCAACGCCTATCCGCACGAGCTCTCCGGCGGTCAGCAACAGCGGGTGATGATCGCTATGGCGATTGCCTGCGAGCCTCGGTTGCTTATTGCGGATGAGCCCACAACGGCGTTGGATGTGACCATACAGAAACAGATTCTCGATCTCATCGCTGCGCTCCAAAAGAAACGCCAAATGTCGGTATTGTTCATCACCCATGACCTCGGCGTCGTAGGCGAGATTGCGGACCATGTTGTGATCATGCGCGGTGGCGAGATCCGAGAGCAGGGGGCGATAGGAAAGGTTTTCAAATCGCCGCAAGACGCCTACACCAAGGCGTTGCTAGCCTGCCGGCCACGGCTGGATTGCAGGCCGATGCGCCTTCCCGTGATTGAGGATTTCATGAACGGCGCCATGACGCCGCAAATGACGGAACGGCCGCGCGGACTTTCGAGTAATGACGCAATCGTTCTCGAGGTGAAAGGTTTGAGCAAGACCTTTTATTCCCGAGAAGGTCTATTCGGCAAGCGCGCATTTCCGGCGGTGCAAGATGTCTCGTTTAAGCTGGCCAAGGGAAAAACGTTGGGTGTTGTGGGCGAATCCGGTTCCGGCAAGACCACGGTGGGACTGACGCTGATGCGCCTGCACGCGGCCACCAGTGGCGAGGTTCTGTTTGAGGGTAAGGATTTGTTGACCTTGTCGCCGGAACAGTTCCTGCGTTACAAGCGGCGCATTCAGATCGTGTTTCAGAATCCCTACGCCTCGCTCAATCCCCGATTCACTGTGGGTCATATACTTACCGAGCCAATGGACATCCACTGCATCGGCGCCGATTCCGACGAGCGAGCAAAGTTGGTTGAGGAATTGCTGGGAAAGGTAGGACTGTCTGCGTCGGCGATCCATAAATACCCACACGAATTTTCCGGTGGTCAGCGTCAGCGTATTGCAATCGCCCGTTGCCTTACGATGAAGCCGGAAGTATTGATATGCGATGAATCTGTTTCCGCTCTGGATGTGTCGGTGCAGGCGCAGGTGCTCAATCTTCTGCAAGATCTTCAAGACGAATACAAGATGAGCTACATTTTTATTTCGCACGATCTCGCGGTCGTTAAATATATGTCCGACGAGGTGATGGTGATGCACGAGGGCAAAGTGGTGGAGTTTGCGAACTCGGATGAGGTTTACCGCAATCCGAAGCAGCGATACACGCAGCAGCTGTTAGCCGCCGCGCCCTGGGGCGCTATCTCGAATTAACTGAAAAACGACGCTTATATCGTTACCGTGAAAAATCTGACAGATTAATTCAGGGAACCTGTGATTAAGTGACTACGTGCTGATTTCTGTGGTCGAGTGCTTTGCGTATTATTTGTGCGCGCTCCTTAACGTTTTAAACGTTAGAACCTATTCGAGATCTTACTGCGCAGACCGATCTTGAAGCTCCGGCGCTCTACGTACTGTCCGTACGCGTCCGCTCCTCGCCTCAAGCTCGGTCCGCTCGCTACAGATCTCGAACAGGTTCTTAGAACTTCTATGAGTCTTCGATGAAAACGACATTGCGTTTTTTTCTGGTCAGCCTCGTCCTGGGAGCGCTCACTGCGGGTTGGCTTTATCTCTATACCAATAGCAGTGCGATAAATACCGAACGTCAAAAATACATCCTGGATTT
>DATLHW010000087.1:0-3438 GCA_035539675.1 Burkholderiales bacterium
TTGTCGGTCTGCATGTTATTGATCTCGGCAATTCATTATCGTCAGGCCACCTACCGGCCTTGTGGCGTCCGTTAAGGCATCGCCAACAATAGGCGCAAGGAATGCAGTAACGGACCGCAGCGCAAAAGCACGGAGCATGCCGAAACCAGAATCCGCTTTTCGTTCAACAACCTAAGGAGATCATACAAAGGGGCCGAATCGCCAGTGTCAAATTTCTCGACAATCATGCAGGCGTCCCGACTACGCACCCCATTCCCAGCCGGCTTGACCTGACATTTCCCATCGGGCCATGGAGTTGGAATTCTGCTGCGGGAGGAACGGATCAAACGACGGAAGGGCCATCGCTTATTGGAAGCTGCACCTTGCCCGCACGGAGACAATCGCCAGCACGCTCGCCCCTACCTTTAGAGGTGATCGAAAATGATATTCGCCGTATTGATACAAACATCCCTGACAACGTTCCACTCATGCCACCGAGGATCGAGGTTTTTGTATTCGGACAGATTCACGTCGTCGAGGTCGAAGGGCGTCGGGGCGCCAAGTTGAATCTGCAACTGTTGCAGAGGCGATTCGCCGTTTTCTTGCGGGTAGAGTTCGTCAAAGCGCAGCAACGCATCCACGATCTTTTCATCACCCATGCGGTCCGCAAGAGCGGCGAAGTCGAGATAGTCGCGTGTGGCGTTTCGTTTGAGAATCAACACACCTTTGATGCGAAGAATTTCTGCTTCTGTCGGTAACGTAATGCTCTGGCCAAGGTAATTTAATTCAGCCGTTTCCAACGGTTCTTCGCGGATCAACTGCCGGATGCCGGTTTCGATGCCATCAAGACTGCCGAGGATAAGGACTGGCTTCTTGATGCGCGCGGTTTTCCAACCAGCCACGGATTCCAACTCGGCCAATACTTCGTCGAATCGCTGACGAAGATCAGTGAGAACATGATCGGCATCTCTAGAAAATCGATGATGCGCATATACGGCGGACGCGGTTCCTCCCACCAGCACCGCTTCCGGAATGATCCTTTGAAGTCGCGATGCGGCGGACAAAACTTGCTCCCAGTCAGGTAGCGTGTCGTTCGGCATAGTTTTTCCAGAATTGGTGACGCTGAGCGTAAGGATCGGAGGTATAGGCGCGGCACACACGTAAAACTTTTTCTCTCACAGCCAGATCAGCTAGCACTGCTTGACGCAGTTCTACCCAGTCCTGCCGCTTGCCGCGCGAAATGATGTCGTCAATGGCGGCAAGAGTGAGTTGTTGGTGGTTGAGATGGCGGTGCAGCATGGTGTTGGTCTTCACTCCATTTTGCGTTAGAACCTGTTCGAGATCTTACTGCGCCGCCCGATTTTGAGGCTCCGGCGCCATACGTACGCTTTATACGCGTCCGCTCCTCGCCTCAAACTCGGCCCGCTCGCTACAGATCTCGAACAGGTTCTTAGAAACGATACTAGACTTCTTTCGAAACCGTAGCGAGCGGCCCGAGATCGAGCCGAGAAGCGCAGGCGTACGAAGAGTACGTTGAGCATCGCAGGCTCGATCTCGGGCCGCGCAGTAGGTTTCGAAAGAAGTCTACTTTACCGGCTGTCGCTTGCCGTACCCACTTGTACTACTTCGACTGCCTCTCATGTATCTGAATCACCTTCCCATCGCGTGGCGAGAGAAACGGCGTGATCTCAGGTTGTAGCGTCACATGATCGATGTCGAAGCTCTCATGCAGCATCGTTTGCAGCCGCTTCAAAAGCGATGGCCAAGCGGCCAAGCTGGCGAGTTCAATGTGGGCGGAGAGCGCTATCTTTCCGGTGGCGAGCGTCCAGATGTGCAGGTCGTGAACGTTGACGACGCCTTCCACTTTCGCCATGGAGGTTCCGACGATTTCCAGTTCGATGCTTGCGGGCACGGCTTCCATTAGTACGTTCAACGCATCGCGCAATAACCGAACGGTGGATGACAAGACGAGGCCAGCGACGAGCAAGGACAAGAGTGGATCGATGGGCAGCCAATCGGTCACGTAGATCACGGCGCCGGCAACCAACGCTGCGACGGAGCCGAGAATATCGCCGAGCACATGAAGCAACGCGGCCCGACTGTTCATGTCGTGCGAGCCTTTAGAGAGTATGCGAGCGACGAGCAAGTTGACGGCGAGGCCCAGCCCGGCGATCGCCATGACGGCGAGGCCTTGAACGGGTTGTGGGTTATACAATCGATCGAGGGCTTCGTAGCAGATCCAACCGACGACGCCGAGCATGAGCAGGCCGTTTAACGATGCGGCGATGACTTCCGCACGGGCGAGTCCGAAGGTATGACGGGGAGACGGCGGACGGCGGCTGATCCAGGCAGCAATGGCGGCGAGGCCGAGGGCGAATGCGTCGGAGACCATGTGCCCTGCGTCGGAGATCAACGCGAGCGAACCGGACAGCCAGCCGCCAAACACTTCGGCCACGGCGAACAACAACGTTAGTACTAGCGAGATGATTAGGGCTCGCTCACTCGAATTATGGTGATGATGGTGGTGGTGATCGTGATCGTGCGAATGGCGATCGTTGTGATGAGAATTAGCCACGGGGTTGGGTCGGATCAGGGCCGAGTGCGAGTTGTGATTGGGAGCCAGCAACCGCGCCGATGTCGGCGATGGCGTGACGATAACGCGGCGTTTGCCGCAGGGTAGCCATGGAAACGGGATGCGGCCCGCCTCTCATGCGCGTAAGGCGCGCGACGCTTGCTGGCTGAATGGTCCATTCGAGTCCGGCCAGCAGTTCATCCGCGGATTGCGGATTGTTGCAAACCAACACCATATCGCACCCCGCCTCCAACGCGGCGCGTGCGCGGGCGACGATGCCGCCTTCGGTGCTTGCGCCTTCCATGGATAAATCATCGCTGAATATGACGCCTTCGAATCCCAGTTGCCCGCGCAATATGTCTTGCAGCCAAACCTTCGAAAATCCGGCGGGCTTCTTGTCCACTTTTGGATAGATCACATGCGCTGGCATAACGGCTGTCATGCCGTAGTGAATCATTTGCTTGAACGGCATCAGATCGGAGAATTCGATGTCGACGAGGTCGCGCTCATCGACTGGTATTTCCTTATGCGAATCGGCGCGGACATACCCATGCCCCGGAAAGTGTTTGCCGACTGTCTCCATGCCTGCATCGCGAAGGCCTAGTTGTAAATCGTGGGCGAGATCGCCGATAGCTTGAGGGTCGCGGTGAAAGGCGCGGTCGCCGATGACGCCGCTTTCGCCAAAGTCGATATCGAGCACGGGGGTAAAGCTGAAATCGACGCCATGCGCGCGCAGTTCGGCTCCCAGGATGTAACCAATTTCTCTCGCCAGTTGGCGTGCTTGGCGAGGCTCTCGATCCCACAAGCGTCCCAGTTCGCGCATCGGTGGAATGCGCGTGAATTCGTCCCGGAAACGTTGCACGCGACCGCCTTCGTGATCCACTCCA
>DATLHW010000088.1:0-16661 GCA_035539675.1 Burkholderiales bacterium
GCGCGTAACCCACTGACAGGAGGACTGATATGAACACTAGGCAATACGCACGCAAAATCGCCGCAATGGGTTTGGCAGGAGTGGTGATATCGGTTTTCGGCGCGAGCAATGCCGAAGCTGCCGATGGCGATCTCGATCCGAACTTTGGCGACAATGGCGCCGTAACCACAGACTTCTTCGGCCGTTCGGATTTCATTGGAGGAATCGCGATCGAAAAGAACGGCAAAATTGTTGCCGTAGGAAGCGCCGTCAATGATCCATTCGCCGGGGATCAGATTGCCTTGGCCCGTTATAACAAGGACGGCTCCCTGGATCGCTCGTTTGGCGATGGCGGCAAGGTCATTATGCAGATTCCCCTCGATACTGGCGGCTTCTTTATTAGCGACGCCAGCGGCGTGGCGATTTTGCATGACAACAAAATTCTAATAGCCGGGCGCGTTTTCAATCCCGTGACATCCAGAGGAAACTTTGCATTACTGCGTTATCAGAACAATGGTCAACTCGATCAAAGATTCGGAGAAGAAGGCATAGCAATCACCGAGTTTGAGGGAGTCAATTCCAGCGCGGGTGATCTGGCTCTGCAGCCGGATGGAAAGATTGTTGCGCTTGGAACAGTGACATCAAGTAACGATTTCAGCATTGCTCTCGCGCGATATAACCCTGATGGTCAGTTGGATGACAGCTTCGGCAACGGCGGAAAGGTTGTCACCAATATCGCACGCATCGAAACGGCTAGCGCAGTTCACCTTACGAAAGATGGAAAAATTTTGGTGACAGGACGGATCTGCGCATTAGATTCAGATTCGACCTGTTCAAGAACAGACGAAGATTTTATTCTGCTCCGCTACAATTCTGACGGCAGCCTCGATTCTAGTTTCGGCAATGAAGGCAAGGTCACTGTTAACGTTGACGTGTGTGACGCAGGGAACGCTATCGACGTAGCGCCTGATGGTCGGATTACCGTCGCGGGCGGCACATCAGGGTTCCGCCCTTGCAGGCCGCTCGTTCCCACCACCAGTTTTGTAATCCTCCGATTTACCCCCGACGGCGTTCTGGACGCCAGCTTTGGAACCGAGGGCAAAGTACGCACTTCTTTCGGTGGTCCCGAGGGAGGCTCTTACGGAACCGATGTGGCGATAGTCAGGGATGAATTCAACTTAAAAATCGTAGTGGGTGGATATTTCCGGGAAGGTCCAGCCTCCCAAGCCGGATCTAATGTCTCGGACTTTATCGTTGCGCGTTATCTATGGAATGGAAGCGTTGACGCCAGCTTCGGCAGAAGCGGTATGGCGACAGCAGATTTTGGCGGAACCCAGGACCGTACATCGAGCCTTGCGATCCAAAGGAATGGCGATATCGTGCTGGCGGGATTCGCCACTCAGATCGGAAGCTTCTCCGATTTCGCCATCGCCCGTTTCCTCTCCGATGATTGCCCACTGTCGTTTTTGAACGATGGCAAATTAAAGCGCTCCATAACGTCCCCGCTGCTAAACCCCACTATCGATCTTCTGGATGATTTCGTGGGCTGCCGGGATTCCCACTTCTGACGCCATATCAGACTGGAGCATCGGCTGAACAAGGCAAGCGCCGTGTTCAGCCGCCCCCCCTATTCCCATTCGAGCGCGTTTCATCTCGATTTATAAGCACTCTGAGATGAGTTCCGCTCGAGATCCTAGGAGGTTTTGAAATGTTGAACCCAAGTATGTCTACTATCCGAAAAGTGCTTTCGTTATTGCTTACCCTCATCGCCATCGCTGCTTACGGCGAAACGCCGGAAGACGCAACGCGCCGCCACTCGAATCCCGGCTGGACAAACCAGTCGCGCCCCCCCGGATTCAATCCCGGCCAGGCGCCCCATGCCTTCGAGATACCGAATAAAATCCACGCCATCGTGAAACCATCGGCCAACGGTCCATCCAGCATGCAGGGCAGCGGTGCGCCACACCCGGGGAAAGCCGGCAAGCATCGCTTCGACAAACACGGCCCGGTCATTCCGCGGCAAGCGGTGCGTAATGGTCTGGCCGTGATCGCCGAATTCTCCGACACCCGCCTTGAAGATTGGCAGGGGGAAGGGATAAACAACGAAACCGAACTCGCGGATCAACTCCGCCGGATGGGAGAGCACTGGGCATGGATCAGCCACGAGACGGAGCGATTTCAGTGGGACATTATCCGCGTGAAGCTGCCCGTCGCGTTAACGCCTGACGCCTATCCTGGTTGGGTCGAGTACCGCAACGCGGTCGGCGCGCTTATCCGGCAACAGATCGACGTATCGCAATACGACTCTAACGGCGATGGCGTCGTCGATACCGCCTGGATTATCGACCCGCCTAACAGCGGGGCCTACCCCTATATGATCGGCGGCGCCAGCCGTAACTCGGACGTGAATATGTTCGAGGATAGCCAGAACAGTGAGAGCGTGGTCGCCGGCGCCACCGGCAATTTCAACCATGAGGTCGCCCATACCCTCGGCATTCCTGATCTTTATGGCCCCTACGACACGCTCCACTATCTGACACTGATGTCGGATAGCTGGGCGCTTCCGCCCCAGGACTTCACTGCATTTGAGCGATCGCTGCTTGGCTGGGTGACGCCAAGGGTTATCAGTCAGACGACCAGCGGCGTTGATTTGCAGCCTGCCAGCGATTATTTCGACGCCGTGCGCATTCCCACCGCGAGCCCCTCCGAATATTTTCTGATCGAATATCGGCGCAAACCCGACAGCGGTTTCGGCTCCAGCGCGCCTCCATACAATGGACTTGCCGTCTATCATGTGCAGGAAGGATCGAACCAATACATCGACCCGCCGCTACTCAAACTGGAACCGGCGGATGGCGAGATTCAACCCGGCGCCCGGCCGGAACTGGACGACTTTCTGTACCCGGAAAATCCCAATATGCAAAGACCATTCACCGCCTATACGTACTCGGGCCATCAGGAAGTGTTCCGAATTAGCAATCTCCGATGGGCGCCTGACGGCGGGTTGGCTTTCGATATCGAAATATTGCCGGAAGAACCTGGCGCGAATCTGCTTCAAAACTCCTCCTTCGAAGAAGGCGCGGACAATCTGCCGGCCGCCTGGATGCCCGATGCATACCTTCCCACCACGGTCTTCACGTGGGAAACGCAGATCGCGCAACAAGGCAGCCGTAGCGCCAGCATTTCGTCGGACTCGCCAAACGACGCTCGATGGATTCAAACAGTATCGGGACTTACCCCCGGACAAACCTATGAACTTTGCGGCTGGGTGCGCGGCGAAAACATTGTTACGACGCCCGATGCGCAGACAGGCGCCAATATCTCCATTCTGGGAGGATTTGTCGGCTCCGGCAGTCTTTCCGGAACATTCGACTGGACCCAGGCATGTGTGAGATTCGCCGCCGAGGCTGACACCGTCCAAGCCGCGTGCCGGTTAGGTTTTTATGGTAGCACGTTGACTGGTAAGGCCTGGTGCGACAACTTGACGCTACGGCCCTTGGAGAGCGCGTTTTGATTCACTGAGACCCCTCGACAAATTCGTTATTCGGGCCGACGGTCACATTCGCATTTCCCCGCAACGGCCTAATTCCGATTTCCTTTCCGGGGATTGAATAGCGCTGGCATCGCATGAACGCCTGTTAGAGCCTGTTCAAGATCTTACAGGTAGTGATGCTTGCCGGCGCTTACCCGCTTCACCCGCCCCTGCTTCAAGAAATTGCACATTCATACCGATCCGCATCTCTTCAAAACTAATGTCCCTGGCGACGATTAGAGTCTGTTATTTTGGCTGCGTACTGCTGGAGAAGTTTGATCAAAGTCAACACATGTACTGACCGCCATTTACCGAAAATGTCGCGCCGGTAATGAAACCCGCTTCATCTTTCACAAGAAACGCCGCCACACGAGCGACATCCTCCGGCACTCCAAGGCGGCCAACAGGAATATTGCTGATGATGGATTGAAGAATTTCCTTCGATACTACGGCGACCATATCGGTATCGCAGTACCCTGGCGCAATCGCGTTCACCGTGATGTTCTTTTGCGCATTCTCCAACGCCAACGCTTTTGTAAATCCCAGGATCCCCGCTTTAGCGGCTGCATAATTCACTTGTCCGAATTGTCCTTTTTGTCCATTAATCGAACTGATATTCACGATTCGGCCAAAATGCCGTTCCCGCATCCCTTCGATGACGCTACGGCACATATTGAACATTGATCCCAGATTGGTATTGATGACGGCTTGCCAATTCTCGATGGACATATGATGAAATATCCCGTCGCGAGTGATGCCGGCATTGTTGATCAACACATCGGTTGGTCCTAGATCTTTCTCGACTTGGCGGACACCTGCCATACAGGCGTTGAAATCGGTGACATCCCATTTGTAAACCGGAATGGAAGTCGCTTTCCGAAATCGATCGGCGGCTTCATCGTTTCCCCGATAAACCGCCGCTACTCGATATCCATCCGCTTGCAGCGCAAGGGCGATCGCCTGACCGATTCCTCTCGTTCCGCCTGTAACGATTGCCGTTCGATTCATGGGCACTCCTTTTGCACATCTATTGTTTTTATAGCGCTTCGATAACGACTGCGCATTGATGAAGATCAAGCTTCCGTTAAATTAGGAAACGCCTCGCAGTCATCCCTTGCGGACAAACCTCTCTCTCAATTCCTCCAAAACGAGTAAGGCGCCTGCAAATGGAAGCTGATGGATCTTCACAAGACAGCCCGCGCCGGCCAGAACAGCCGGCGCAACCAGTGCTACTTAATTGGAATGCTTTGCCGTTTCGCGCCTTCTTCCTTGGGAAGCTGGATTTCAAGGATGCCGTTCTTCAACGTCGCATTCACCTTGGACGCATCCACGTTAGCCGGCAGCTCCACATTGCGAACGAATCCTCCAGAAGAAATTTCACATCGATAGTAGTCGCCTCTTTCCTCTTTTTCTTCGCGGCTGATGCTTCCCTTGATTGTAAGGGTGTGGTTGGCGATGGAAATATCCAAGTCATTTTTATCGACCCCAGGCACTTCAGCTCGCACTAGAATCTCATCGTCTCGATCGATGACGTCGATGCCCGGAATTCTCATATCCGACAGAGGCGCCATTAGCTCGCTCCACGGTGAGCGCTCCACCGCCCATGGAAGCAGCCAACCGCGTCCGATGAAACGATCAAAGAGCCGATCGATTTCTTCCCTCGGTCTTAGCATCGACATGGACATGTGCGATGTTCTTTGCATTTCCTGGCCTTTGGTTCTGATGGGTACATCCTGCTTCGCTTCAGTTTGATTTGCCATAGCGGCATCTCCAAATATAACGTTAAGAAACTCGGCTGGAATCCAGAAACAATCCCAATAGACGCCAGTCATGGAACGGCTTCAGCCATCCTGACGGAATAGAATGTAATTCGCGTTAACGACAGCATTCCCTCCTTCACATCAAAAAATTTAATCATCCATAGAAATTTATTAGCATCGTGCGAAAAGCGCGTGCAGTGCGTCCACCTACACTTTTGTGAGCATGATAAATTTGGTCATTTTCAATTCCTTCGATTAGAACAACGGCAACGCCGCTTCGTGGCATGGATAGGGCTGATCAGCGTAATAACGATCAATGAACGATATCGAAGTTCGACACGACCCAATCTCCATTTCTATTTCAAGGATAGGACACCAACAAGTTTTAGTTCGCGAATAACGCTGCAAGAAATCGCCGTCAATCACGGAGAGAAAAAATACCAACGTTCATTCAGACCCTCGCAACTCAATTTTACTGACGAGTGCACGAAATAGTGCGTAGTGCGTTATTGCTAACATGAGTACGAAGACCGATGCCCGGAAACTGGATAGCGCCACGCAAGCCCACATGAGGAAGCTGGTTGCGCAAGCGGTGCGCGGCGGAATGACGCAGACGGACGCGGCGAGGACGTACGGGGTGAGTCTGCGGGCGGTGAGCAAATGGATGAAACTGTCGCGTGACGGTGGGCTACGGGCATTGAAGCCTGGCAAGCGCGGCCGGCGCCCCGGCGGCGGCCGACTGACGACAAAGCAGGCGAGCCGCATCCGGACGCTGATTATCGGGAAGATGCCCGACCAGTTGAAGCTGCCGTTCTACCTTTGGACCCGTGAAGCCGTCATGCGCCTGATCGAGCGGGAATACAGCGTCACGGTCTCGCCGACGACGGTCGGGCGCTACCTCAAGGCGTGGGGCATGAGCGCGCAGAAGCCCGTGCGCCGCGCCTACGAACGGAACGACGCGGCGATTACTCGCTGGCTCGACGAAGACTACCCGACCCTCGTCAAGGAGGCGAAGCGCGACAAGGCGACGATCTACTGGGGCGACGAAATGGGATTGCGCAGCGACCATATCAGCGGAACCTGTTTCGCTCCCGTGGGGCAAACACCCGTGGCGCGCGCCACCGGACAGCGCTTCGGTTGCAACATGATTTCGGCGATCACCAATCGGGGTGGGCTGGCCTTCATGGTGTTCGAGGGCAAGTTCCAGAATGCGGTGTTCATCGACTTCATGAAGCGCTTGCTCAAGCAGACCAGGGGCAAGATTTACCTGATCGTCGATGGGCATCCGGCGCATCGGTCGGCTGCTGCGAAGCGCTTCGTCGCCGAGAACGCCAAGCGCCTGCGCCTGATTCGATTGCCCGGCTACTGCCCAGAGCTGAACCCGGACGAACTGCTCAATCAGGACGTTAAGACCAACGCTTTGGGCAAAAGCCGGCCTGCCAACAAGGCCGACATGATCGCCAGTGTGCGTAGCCATCTCCACCGCCGGCAGAAGCAGCCCCAGGTGATCCAAAATCTGTTTCAGGAAAAAAATATCCGTTACGCCGCCTGATCAAATGTACGCACTATTTGCCGGCCTCCTCAGTAAGTCGCGCATGCGTTTCTTGCAGCCCGGACGCCTCTGTCGCAGTCACGCTGCTTCCCAGTTTTTGAGCAGACACCTTCTCCCTGCTCTTTGACAGCGTCTCCGCCAACGCGGAGACCGTATCCGTGGCGGCCGCCACCGATACCATGCGGCCACGCTCGCCAGCTTTAGAGACCGCCTGCTCCAAGCTATTGACCCGCGCGCTAGCAAGTTGAGCGTCGAAATAAGCGTCGTTCTGAAGCATCTTCACAGCCTGAACGCCCGTTCCACTCATGCTAACTCTGGCGTTGCCGCTTCCATCGACGCGCGTCTCCATCGAAGGCGCGCCGTACTGCGCGTCGAGACTGTACTTGTCCACTGTCGCTACACCTTGGTTTACATGGCCACGCCCGGCGGCCGCGCCCTCCGCTTGAGCGGCGGACTGAATGCCAGCTACGCCTGTCACCGCTTGGAAGGCGCCTTCGCCGCCCTTGACGATGGCCGTCGCAATAATGGGAATCGAAATAACCAAATAACCCGCGACCGCCTGATCCGAGATCGTACCGTTGTCCTCCCGTTGGCGGCGCCCTTGCCACTGACAAAATTCTGTTTCCCCATCACCCCGATTCCCAGCCGCTACAGAATCTTTCGATAACACAAAGCAGTTGGTCCGCAACCTACAACTGGCCGAAATATTCAATGCATCCCTCGGTCTGATCAAGGGTCTAATTTATCGGCAAGAGCGGTGGATCAATGATCGGCTCTTCGCGGAGAAATCATATGAGATGCATACAGTTATCCGCCAAGCTAACCGCGTAACGCAAGCTCAAGCCCCCCAAAACACCTAAAGCACCGTAATTGTATACAACGAAAACAGCGCACCAGAATAAGACTTGAATGCATTCCCAGGAATATCGCGCAATTGTAGACTCCAAATGCTGCACAGATATGGCCCCACGCGCACTCATAGCGTGCTGAAATTAAAACCAGTCGCAAATTAGCACTTGAATTGCAATCAGTTGCGTATTTTTGGTGCGTGATTAGCAGTGAGGGAAGAACTTGTAATAACATCTATACATAATTAAGGATATCGAAGTGCTGCTCCCATAAACATAGAGGGAATTGCATACACTCTTTTTTATGTGGTTATCAATTCATGGAAGTTAGTCAATCCGATTGACACGAAGGCCGCCAAGAAGGCCTCGCAGGTAGATATGTTCGCGCGTTGATTTCGTTAGGGCAGCCGAAATTCTCGATGGGGGCGTCATTCTAAACCCGACGATTTTTCGCAACTTTTACAACACGTCAGGAATGAATGAAATGAGAGAGGAAAAGATAAAACGGCTGCTACCTCTACGCGGGTTCCTTATCTTCATTGCAGGATGCACAATATTTTCGGCGACAGCCGCGCCGGACGTTTTGCGACATGTCGATCCATTTATCGGCACTGGTGAAGGTAGAACCGCGGATTTTGGGGTACGAAGCGCCGCCAACACTTTTCCCGGCGCTACCGCGCCCTTTGGCATGATCCAATGGAGTCCCGATACTTCTTCACTTTGGTATCGATTTAATGACAAAACCATCCGAGGGTTCAGCCTTACTCATTTGAGCGGGCCGGGCTGCCCGAACAACGAGGACCTTCCTGTCCTTCCCGTTGTAGGCCCGCTAACGAGTTCTCCGGGAACGGATTGGACGAAGTATGTTGCCGCCTACTCTCATACCGGAGAGTTAGCTACGCCGGGATATTACGCAGTCACGCTTGACGATCGGCAGGTTCGTGTCGAATTGACGACCACCCAGCGCAGCGGGCTTGGCCGATTTACCTATCCGACGTCCTCAAACGCAACGCTGCTTATCAATGCGAGTCATCATGCGTCAGGCATGAAGAACGGCTCTGTGGAAATTACCGGCGAAAACGAGCTCACCGGCCATGTCGTCGGAGGCAACTTCTGTCGTTCAGCGGGTACGTTCAATATCTTTTACGCTATCCAGTTTAACCGGCCGTTCAGCGGCTTCGGCGTATGGAAAGGAAAGGAGCTGACCGCCGGTCTACGCACGATTAGCGGTTCGCCGGTCGGTGCGTATGTGACCTTCGATACGGCGACTCAAAACGATGTGCAGATGAAGGTCGGCCTGTCTTACGTCAGTATCGAAAACGCCAAAGAGAATCTTCGGGTGGAGAATCCGAATTGGGACTTCGAATCGGTTCGCCAAGGAACTGCGTCCGCTTGGAATTCGCTTCTTGGACGGGTTCAGGTCTCAGGCGGTACAGCTGATGAAAAGAAGACGTTCTACACGGCGCTTTATCATGTGTTCCAACATCCTAATGTATTCAGCGACGTCAATGGCGAATACATGGGTTTCGACGATGTTGTACATAAAGCGGACTACGTTAACTATCAGAACTATTCCGGATGGGATGTCTATCGCTCGTGGATTCAACTCGTCGCGCTCATTGCCCCGAAGGAAACCAGCGATATCCTCAAATCAATGGTCGATGCGGGACGGCAATTGGGCCACCTCCCGAAATGGACGCTCGCCAATCGTGAAACAGATGTGATGGTGGGAGACCCGGGCGCGCTGATAGTGGCGAATGGCTATGCCTTCGGGGCAAGGGACTTTGACAAGAAATCAGCGCTGGAAATCATGAATCGCAGCGGCTCCGAAACCAATGGCGGCCTTCGCCGGGGACTCGCGTCATACCTTCAGAATAAATACCTTCCTTATGCGCCGGCGGTGATGCTCGAATATACCAACGCCGACTTCGCCATCGCGCAGTTTGCAAAATCTCTCGGCGATAACGGTCTATATAGCACCTATGCAGACCGCGCTCGGTATTGGCGGAATAGCTTTAATCCGCAAACGGGATATATCCAGCCTCGAGACGACGACGGCGCCTGGGTATCGCCATTCGACCGTAGCGCCGGACACGGCTTTGTCCAGGGCAATGCGGCTCAGTACACATGGATGGCTCCCTACGATTGGCAGACCCTCATTGACAATCTGGGGAGCAACCGAACAGCCATTACGCGACTTGACGAGTTATTCAAGGAATTGAATGCCGGCAGAGACCGCCCCTATTTTTACATTGGCAACCAAGTGCAATTTGCAACGCCGTGGGCATACAACTTTGCGGCTGCCCCATGGCGGACTCAAGAAGTGGTGCGACGGACGATTACGGAGTGGTTTGGCCCCGGCCCAAACGGCTTACCGGGTAACGATGACTTGGGCGCCACGTCATCGTGGTATGCATGGGCCGCGTTGGGCTTTTATCCGCCAATTCCTGGCATGGACGTTCTTGCCCTGCATGGCCCGCTGTTTCCGTCCGTAACGATCGATCGGGGCGCTGGCAAACCTATAAAAGTCCTCGGCCGTGACGCCAGCGGCGGAGCGCCTTACATACAGACGCTTTCAGTGAATGGCCGTCCCACAACGCGCAATTGGTTGCGCTTTGAAGAGATCGCGGATGGAGGCGTGCTGCAGTTCACGATGAGTGAAAAGCCCAATAAAGCCTGGGGCAGCAAGGCGACGGATGTTCCACCCTCGTTTGCGCATGCAGGCAACAATATCGCCTTAGGCAAACCAGCCACCAGTTCGGCTGTTTGCGATCCTCAACAAGGACCCGAAAAGGCATTTGACGGCAGCCTCCTTAACCTGGACAACAAGTGGTGTTCGCAGGACACAGCAAAATGGCTACAGGTGGATCTCGGCGCCAAATTGCCGGTCACGGCTGTTACGCTCAAGCATGCAGGCATTCGTAGTAGTAGTTCGACAGGGAAGTGGTGCTCGCGAGGCGACAATAAGTGGCTGCAAGTCGACTTGGGCGCGAGCCTTAGCCTGACCGCGTTTTACGTCAAGCATGCCGGTGGAAACGGCGAGAATTTCGCTTGGAACACGCGTGACTTCAATATAAAGATTAGCCAAGATGCCCAAGCTTGGAAAACCGTGGCAAGCGTTAAGGGGAATACTGAAAACAGATCGCGGCATGAGATGCCTACCGCTGCGGCCCGCTATGTTCGATTGGAAATTGTGACGCCAACAAGCACCGACGATTCGACTGCGCGGATTTACGAACTTGAAGTTATCGATGCAACGGGCGCCAACGTTGCGCGGAACAAGGCGGCGACTGCCGACAGTTCCTGCGGCGCCAACGAAGGCGCCGAGAAAGCAATCGATGGCGACGTTGAGAAAGCCGTCGCGGGTGACGAAGGGCCCGAATTAAATACTCGAGACTTCACCATTGAGGTCAGTGTTAATGGCGTCAATTGGACGAAAGCCGCAGAGATTTACGGCAATACCGCGAGCCAGACAACACATCCGATCCCAGCAATTCCAGCGCGGTATGTTCGGCTCAATGTTGTTACGCCGACGAGTAATGGCTCAACCGCAGCTCGAATTTATGAAATGGAAGTTGTCACAGGAAAGCAGGTCCGGGCGCCTGCCAAGCCGCGTAGATAACTCAAGTTGCCACCTAAGCTTCGGCTTCGCCTCCCTCGCTTCGCTCTCCCCGCAAGCGGGAGAGGGGCTCCAGTTAGTTACGCAAAATATAGGGGTAGAGCAAGATGGCGCTCGCTCGCAAAACGAGCGTATCAATAACCGGCCCTCATCAACTTGCGTCAGGCCTCTGTTCGTACAGTTTCTCAATAGACTGCAACCCCGGCGGGGTGGCGCCAGCCGCTTGGCATGCTGCGGCGCCCGCCGCCACCGCGAAGCGCAAATGAGATTCCCACTGCCGATCCGGCCACCGCATCAAGCTGAACAATAGCCCGCCGATGCTTGCATCGCCTGCGCCGACGGTATCGACCACATTGATGAAGGGCGGTTGCGCCGTCCATTCTTTGTCGCCAATATGGAGCGATGCCCCCTCCGCGCCGCGGGTGTAAAGATATACCGCATGAGGATTCCAGCCTCGAAGCTTGGCGAATGCTTCGTTATGCTGGTCGGTACGAAATAATCCGACCAAATCTTCATCCGATACTTTTACGACATCGGCAAGCGATGTCATACGCTGCAAAACGATGTCGTAGCGTGGATCCATCAAAAGACGGTAATTGGGATCGTAACTAATGCGCACGCCGTTCGCCTTGAGTTCGACGGCCAAGTCTACTAGTCGAGTCGCGAGTGGTTCACGAGCAAGGCTAATGCCGCCGAAATGCGCCCATTGCACTGCTTGTCGCCAGCCGGCGGGCAGTTGCGTGGGATCGAAGTAAAGGTCAGCGCTATTGTCACCGAGGAAATAGTAACTTGGCGGGTTTGTTTCATGCACGACCGCCAATAGCGGCGCCTTTTCCACTCGTTGCAGAAAACCCAGATCAAGGCCAGCGGCTGCGCTCGCTGCATATAAAGCGTCGCCAAACACATCGCGGCTGATTGCGCCAGCAAAGCCTGTTGGGGCTCCCAGTTTCGCCAACACGCGCGCCACGTTCCAGGTGGAGCCGCCCACTTTGCTGATCCATTCATCGTCGCCGACGCGAATGAGATCAGTCAAGGCTTCACCGGCAGCAATGAATTGCGGCAGGATGGGGTTATTCAATGCATACCTCAATCACTGAATTTGCAAGACAACTAATTCCATTTCCAAATTAATCGTGCCGCGAAAACGGCGCGCAGACAGTACAACTGAAATGGCAAGCGACGCTGACAAAGCACACGGTTAATTTGGAAATGGAATAATCTTTTCGTTTATGAGACGACCCTGTAGGAGCGAGCTTGCTCGCGATGCGACGTATCCTGGTTCCCCGCGAAATCGTACTTGGCGCTCTGTCTCGGGCCATCGACGCAATCGCGAACAAGCTCGCCCCTACAGAATTCACGCGAATTGGCTAACAGGTTGAAAAACGTTTAGCGCCTCATAGCACGCGCCCATTGTGTGATAGTCGACTTTGCCGGCAGGACTTTTCTCGTCGGTCATCTTCCGGTTATCTCTGGTCAATATGCGATACCACGCGCCGTGCGTATGGTCGATCATGTGCCGCCAACTGTACATCCACAAACCCTCGTACCATTCCCAAAAGCGCGCGTCGCCAGTGCGAGCAGCCAGCAACGCCGCCGTAGCCAAGCTTTCCGCTTGCACCCAGAAATATTTATCGTCATCGCAGATGCCGCCGTCGGGCGCAAAGCCGTAGTAGAGGCCGCCGTGCTGTCTATCCCAGGCTTTCGTGACCGCCGCATCAAAGAGCTCAATCGAGCGCGGCAAGAGCCAGGCCCGCGGGCGATGGCGCTCCAGAATCAACAGCAGCTTCGCCCATTCAGTCAAATGCCCGGGCTGATAACCCCATGGGCGGAAGATGTTGGTCTTGTCGCCTTTGTTGTACTCCCAGTCGACCGACCAATCCGCATGATAATGTTCCCACACCAAATCGTTGGCCAATGCAGCCTGACGCACAGTGATGTTGTGCGCCAGCGTCTCGGCGCGATCAAGAAAGCGGGTTTCGCCAGTTGCCTCGAACGCCGCCAACATCGCCTCACAAGCGTGCATGTTCGCGTTCTGGCCACGATAGGGAAGCACTTGCCAATCCTCCGTCGCTTCATCCGCATAAAGTCCATGCTGCGGCTCCCAGAATCGTTCTTCCATCAACACGAACGTTTCATCAAGCCAGCCCCGGGCTTCCTGAACGCCGGCCATCAGTGCATGCGCATAGGCGAGCAGCACAAAGGCCAACCCGTAGCAATGGTTTGTGGCGTCGACCACGGTCTTTTCACCTCGGAGCCATGTCAGTTGCCAAGCATAGCCGCCCGTTCGCGGGTTGCGATGAGCCTCTCGCAGGAAACGGACGCCATGCCGAGTCTCGTCCAGATAGACCGCATCGCCAAAATGCCGATAGGCCATCGCGTAATTGAAGATGAAGCGCGTGCTGCTCACCAGATGACGCGTTTGAACGTCATAGATGGCGCCGTCGTCTTTATAAAAATGATAAAAGCCGCCGCTAGGATCAATACAGCGTGGATGATAGAAGGCGAGCGTACTGCGAATGTGGGCAAGCAGAAAGTCGGGCGACTGGAAATCAGGAAACTTCATGAGGGTTATCGGTGGCATTAGTTAATATTGGCGGAGCTGGCCCGTTCGACCAGCACTACAGGCATAACGAGTTCGACTGCCGTGTCCCGCTTTGGATTGAGAAGCAGCGAGACGCCCGCATGTCCAAGCGCTTCTTTATCGATCTGTAAGGTTGTCAGTGGAGGAGACGCGTGCGCTGCGGCGGCGATATCATCGAAACCTACAAACGCAATATCTTGCGGGATCCGCAATCCTGCTTCTTGGCAAATACGCATGGCTTCCAATGCAGCGCCATCGTTGTAGGCAAACACCGCATCGGGCGGGACGTCTAACGCCAGCAGTTCTCGCATCGCCGTAGCGACGCCTTGTTCAAAGTCGAGACCCGGTGGCGCAATTACTTCAAGACTGGGATCGGCCAATACTTGCGCCTCGAATAACGCCTTGCGGTAGCCGAATGCCCTTTGGCGAATGCTGTAATGCGCCAGCGAACCGGAGAGGAAGGCAATCCTCCGCCTTCCTCGTTCAAGCAGATGGCGCGTTGCTATATAGCCGCCTTGAACGTTGTCGGGATTGACCGACGGCAGGTCCTTCGCCCAAAGATCGATCAATGCGATCGGCATCCCGGTTTCCTGCAGCACGCTCAACACCTCGGGCTCAAAGAATCCGGCAAGAATCAACGCATCGGGATCGTGGCGGCGTAGTTGTTGAACGATCGGCTCGGCTGGGCCGGCGGAAAAAAAAGAAAGCACCACGCCTGCTTCGCGGCAAGCTTCCTCGACGCCGTGCAACACGGGTGAAAAAAATGGACTACTGGCTAGAGAGTTGTGCTGGCGATGCAGCAGGAAAACGATGCGACGAATCGGTTTGTTGCGCAGCTTGTCGAAGTCATAGCCGAGCGACTCAGCGACGTCCCGGATGCGCCGCCGGGTTTCATCAGCGATACCGGCTTGATTCTTCAACGCACGCGATACCGTGCCGATAGTAACGCCAGCGTGTTGGGCAATATCGCGAATCGTAACAGCCACGAGACTCTCTTATTGCAGCGCTTGGTAGGTATCGCCAACCATCAAACGAACGCATTCTTCACCGTTGGTTTCAGCGATTAGGCGCTCGCCGGCTTTTTCGCCTCGACGCAGCACCAAAATGCGATCGGAAACGGCAAAGATGTCGTGGAGATTATGCGAAATCAGAATGACTGCGACGCCAGTGCTTTTCAACGAGTGGATCAACTCCATGACCTTGCGCTGTTCCGGCACGCCTAATGCGGCAGTGGGTTCGTCCATAATGAGCACTCGCGCATTCCAATAAATCGCACGGCCAATGGCGATCGCCTGACGTTGCCCCCCGGACAACATTTGCACCGGCCCCGTGAGCTTCCGCTCGGGAATGACGATATCGAGACGTTGCAGCACTTCGCGTGCAACGTCGTGCATCTTTGCGCGGTCGATTACCGGAAATCCGAAGCGCTTGGTCATGGGTTCCCGACCAAGAAAAATATTGCTGCCCACGTCCAGGTTATCCGCCAGCGCCAAATCCTGATAGATCGTCTCAATGCCTTGCGACCGAGCATCCTGCGGGTCGCGCAAGAGCAACGGCTTGCCTTCAAACCAGATTTCACCTTGACTGGGGTGGTATACACCCGAAATCACTTTGATCAACGTTGATTTACCGGCGCCATTGTCGCCGGCTAACGCCAGCACTTCACCAGGATTGAGCGACAGCGAAACATTCTTGAGCGCTTCCACGCCGCCGAAGCGGATGGAGACATTTTTTACTTCCAACAAGGGCGCCGTCATTTGCCGCTCGCAAGTTTTTCTTTGTATTGATCGATCAACACGGACACGATGATCACCACGCCCACTGCGATGAATTGCCAAAACGCATTGACGTCGAGGAAGATCAGGCCGAATTGGATGACTGCGATAATGAGCGCGCCGATCAAAGTGCCGATCACTTTACCAGTTCCGCCAAATAAGCTGGCGCCGCCAATCACTACCGCTGCGATCGAATCGAGCAGCATGGATTCGCCCGCATTAGCAGCGCCAGCCGAGTAACGAGCCGTATAGAGAATGCCGCCGACAGCGGCAAACAATGCGGACAATATGTAAATGATCGTCAGATGGCGCTTGACGTTGATGCCCGCACGCAAAGCGGATTGCGGATTACCGCCGATCGCATAGGTGTATTGCCCGAAGCGCGTGAAGGAGAGCACGATGTGTGCGCCCAGCAGAAAAACCACGGTCACAATGATAGGCGTCCACCCGTCGCCGAGCCACGCGAGCCCTTCATGGTCGATCGACACCGTCATTCCGCTCCCGGCGGAAAGAAAACCGGCGCCACGCGCAACACCGTACATACCCAGCGTTCCGATAAAGGCCGGCACGCCAAGTCTTGCGATCAATACGCCGTTAATCCAACCGGGTATCAGGCAGACAAGAAATGTGACGCCAACCCCAATCGCGAGCGCGGCGTTCGAATCGCCGGCTGCCAGGGTTGCTTGCGCCAGGATCACGGCCGCGAGTCCCATGACGAACCCCACCGAAAGATCGATGCCTGCGGTAATGATCACGAATGTTTGTCCAATCGCGAGCATCAGCGGCGCGCTGGCGGCCAGCAAAATAGCTTGCAGGTTGTAGCCATTGAAAATGAATGTGCGGCCGATTCGCGCTTGCGACCATGCTTCAAAAAACGTAATCAGCGCAAGTAGGAACAGCCAAGGCCAGACGCGGCCTATCCATGCAAGCCGGTCCAGCGGCTCCGGCGGGAGTGTCGCGGTTGTTGCTGTCATCGGAAACTCAATTGGAATAGATAAATTTACGCACGTCCGGC